>JBDSZM010000169.1:0-3740 GCA_039925165.1 Burkholderiaceae bacterium | reverse complement strand
CTGGCTCTTGCCGTTGGTGCCCTTGATGTGGCTGCCCAGGGCGCGCACGTTGGTCCAGTCGTTGCCCAGGCCGCCGGCGAACTTGGAGAGCAGCGCGTTCTCCTTCAGTGCCTCGTAGATGCCGTCGAGGTCGTCGGCGACCGTCGTCAGGTAGCAGCTCGACAGCTGCGAACGCCGCGTGCCGGCGTTGAACAGGGTCGGCGTCGAGCTCATGAAGTCGAAGGTCGATAGCACCTCGTAGAACTCGATCGCGCGCGCCTCGCGGTCGATCTCGCCGAGCGCCAGGCCCATCGCGACGCGCATGAAGAACGACTGCGGCAACTCGATGCGCTGCTCGTCGATGTGCAGGAAGTAGCGGTCGAACAGGGTCTGCAGGCCGAGGTAGTCGAACTGCAGGTCGCGGTCGGCCTTGAGCGCGGCGCCCAGGCGGACCAGGTCGAACTGCATCAGCTTCTCGTCCAGCAACTCGGCACCCACGCCCTTCTTGATGAAACCCGGAAAGCAGTCGGCGTAGCGCGTGTGCATCTCGGCGTGCAGGACTTCCTCGCCGAGGATGTCGCGGCGGATCGTGTGCAGCAACAGGCGTGCCGTCGCGCGGCTGTAGCCCGGATCTTTTTCGATCAGCGTGCGCGCCGCGAGGATCGACGCCTTGTGCACCTCGGCGATCGGAACGCCGTCGTAGAGGTTGCGCTTGGTCTCGGCCAGGATCGGGTCGGGCCGGACATCGGCGCCCAGGTCGGCGCAGGCCGACTCGATCACCGATTGCAGGCGCGTCAGGTCGAGCGGCACCCGGCGCCCGTTGTCGATCACGTGCAGCGCGGCTTCGGCGGACGCCGCCGGCTTGCCGCTGCGCGAGCGCTCCTGCGAGCGGCGCTCGCGGTACAGCACGTAGGCGCGCGCCACCTCATGGTGGCCGCCGCGCATCAGACCGAGCTCGACCTGGTCCTGCACGTCCTCGATGTGGAAGGTACCGCCGCCCGGACGCGAGCGCAGCAGCGCGCGCACCACCGATTCGGTCAGGCCGTCGACGGTCTCGCGCACGCTGGCCGAGGCCGCGCCCTGGGTGCCGTGGACGGCCAGGAAGGCCTTCATCAGCGCGACCGCGATCTTGCTCGGCTCGAACGATACGACGGCGCCGTTGCGACGAATGATCTGGTAGCCCTGGTAGGCCGACACGGTGGCCGGGGTGGCCAGGTTCGGGCGGATCGGAGTGACCGCGGCGGCGGCCGGAACGATGGCGGATTGCATGAGGGTCCTTCTTGGAAACGGGCGGTGGAAGACGAGGCCGATGACGGCGCGGCGGTGGGCGACAAAGGCGCCTGGAATGGGAGGCGAGGGATCAGGTTCGACGCATCGGCGCAGGCCGCAGAGGGCACCGGCCGCGCGGGCCGGCGGGTCGCCAGGCGACCGATGCGCCGCGATCGACATCCGACACGGCGGCCCGTCCTGAACCGGGGCGCGCATCGACCCTTGGACCGGCGTTCGGGCGGGTGGTTCGGGACCGCATCGCGGTGTCCGTGCAGACCTTCGAACCGATGCATGAGGATAGCATGGAGACACTATATCTAGGGTCCGCAAGGCCATCAAGCACTACGTATAGCGTGAAACCCTCGAAGTGTCGCCCGGCCGCGTCAGGTCTCGCGCGGGCTTGCCGCGATGTCGGCGTGGGCCCCTGCCGTCGAGAAAAACCGCTCCGGCCAGGCCAGCGCGAGGCGCAGCCCCGGCCAGTCGAAACCGGCCCCCGGATCGCGCTTTCGTCCCGCCGCGACATGCTCGTGGCCGGCCACGCCGCGCAGCGGGTAGCGATCGCGCAGGCTGCGCATCAGATCCGCCAGCACGTCGTATTGCAGCGGCTCGAAACGGTCACCCTCCAGGCCTTCGATCTCGATCCCGATCGAATAGTCGTTGCAGTCGTCGCGGCCGCGCCAGCACGAGGCGCCGGCATGCCAGGCACGCCGGTCGCACGAGACGAACTGCAGCAGTTCGCCGTCGCGCCGGACCACGAAATGCGCCGACACCCGCATGCCGCGGATTTGCCCGTAATAGGGGTGTGCATCCCAGTCGAGCCGGTTGGTGAAGAGCCGCTCGATCGCGTCGCCGCCGTACTCGCCGGGAGGCAGGCTGATCGAGTGGATCAGCAGCAGGTCGACGCAGGCGTCGCGCGGGCGGCGACCGATGTTCGGCGAGCGGCAGCGGCGCGCACGTCGCAGCCAGCCGCCGCGCCAGGCGTCGGCCGCGGGCATCACTCGCGCTCGCCCGCCGGATCGGTCCCGACCCCGACGCCGAGCCGCGCCATCCGGTAGCGCATCTGGCGCAACGACAGGCCGAGCCCGGCGCCGGCAGCGGTGCGGTTGTAGCGGTGTCGCTCGAGTGCCCGCACGAGGATGTCGCGCTCGACGGCGTCGAGGTGGGCGGCCAGGTCCTCGGGCAGTTCGGACTCGCTCGCGGCGCGGTAGGCCTCGGGGGTCGGAACGTGCGCGCTGCTGCCATCGACGGCAGGCTCGGCGTCGGCCGTGCCGTCGCCGGCGCCCGACTCCGTCGGCAGTCCCAGGTCGACGACGTCGATGGCATCGTCGGACGACAGCGCAACCGCGCGGTGCAGCAGGTTCTCGAGCTCGCGCACGTTGCCGGGAAAGTCGTGCCCGGCCAGATGCGCCAGCGCCGCCGGCGTGAGCGTCGGAACCTGCACCATGCCGGCCTCGCGCGCGATGCGCTGCAGCACGTGCGCGGTGATCGACGGCAGGTCGTCGAGGCGCTCGCGCAGCGGCGGCACGCGGATCTGGATCACATTGATTCGGTAATAGAGATCCTGCCGAAAACGCGCCGCGTGCACTTCCGAGGACAGCTCCTTGTGGGTGGCGCTGAGCAGCCGCACGTTGACCGGCTGCTCGGCGACGGCCCCGACCGGACGCACCGAACGCTCCTGGATCGCACGCAGCAGCTTGGACTGCATCGACAGCGGCAGGTCGCCGATCTCGTCGAGAAACAGCGTGCCGCCGCTGGCGGCCTGGAAAAAGCCTTCCCGGTCTTCGTTCGCACCGGTGAATGCGCCCTTGCGGTAGCCGAAGAACTCGGCCTCGAGCAGCTGCTCGGGGATCGCACCGCAGTTGACCGCGACGAACGCTTGGCCGGCGCGCGGACTCACGTCGTGGATGGCCCGCGCGACCAGCTCCTTGCCGGTGCCGGACTCGCCCTGCACCAGCACCGGCGCCATGCTGCGCGCGACCTTTTCGACCAGCGAGCGCACCTCGCGGATCGCGCTCGACGCGCCCGCCATGCGGGCCAGCGCGGTCTCGCCGGTACGGGTCGACCCACTCGTCGGACCGGCCGCGGCGCGCGCGGCACGCGGGCTGCGCGGTGCCTCCTGCGAGGACGGCAGGCTGGCCGGATCGGTCGGCGCCGGCGCCGCGCTGCCGCCGCGTCCGAGGGCCGATGCGATGACGGCGCGGAACTGCTTCAGGTCGACCGGCTTGGTCAGGTAGTCGTAGGCACCGGCCTTGAGCGCCTCGACCGCGTTCTCGGCCGAGCCGTAGGCCGTGATGACGATCGCCTTCTCGGTCCGGCCGCCCTGCTCGAGTTCGCGCAGCAGGTCGAGGCCGGTGCCGTCGGGCAGGCGCATGTCGGTGATGACGGCGCTGTAGGCCTGCGCGCGCAGACAGGCCAGCGCGTCCTCGACCGTGCCCGCGGTCTCGATGTCGTAGCCCTCGCGCAGCAGCGTGAGCTCGTAAAGCGTGCGCAGG
>JBDSZM010000168.1:0-5627 GCA_039925165.1 Burkholderiaceae bacterium | reverse complement strand
GCTGCGGCGCGGTCACTGAACCGCGGGACGGTCGGCGACAACGCGATGTATTTCGAGACCGGCCAGGGCTCGGCACTCTCGGCCGATGCGCACCACGGCGTCGACCAGCAGACGCTCGAGGCGCGCGCGTATGCGGTGGCGCGGGCGTTCTCGCCGCTGCTCGTCAACACGGTGGTCGGCTTCATCGGCCCCGAGTCTTTGTACGACGGCAAGCAGATCATCCGCGCCGGGCTCGAAGATCATTTCTGCGGCAAGCTGCTCGGGCTGCCGCTGGGCTGCGACGTCTGCTACACCAATCACGCCGAGGCCGACTCGAACGACATGGACGTGCTGCTGACGCTGCTCGGCACCGCCGGAGTCACCTTCGTGATGGGCGTGCCGGGTGCCGACGACATCATGCTCAACTACCAGAGCACCTCGTTCCACGACGCCCTGTATCTGCGCGAGGTGCTGGGTCTGCAGCGCGCGCCGGAGTTCGAGGACTGGCTGGTCCGCGTCGGCATCGCCGACGAAGCCGGCCGGCTGCTGCCGCCGAGCCCGGGCCATCCGCTGCTGGGGTCGATGACGTGAGTGGCGCGGACGGTCACGACGCCGAGGACGACGTCCCGCTGCCGGCCGCGATCGAGCCGGTCGCGCCGGAAACGATCGCCTCGGCGGTCCCGCCCGACCCGTGGACCGCCCTGCGCTCGCACACCGCGGCGCGCATCGCGCTCGGGCGCAGCGGCGCGAGCCTGCCGACCGCCGAGCTGCTGCGCTTCGACCTCGCGCACGCGATGGCGCGCGACGCGGTGCATACGCCGTTCGAGATCGGGCCGCTGCGCGAGGCGCTGGAAGCGCACGGCTTCGAGACGCTGACGGTCGAGAGTGCCGCGGCCGACCGCGCCGAGTACCTGCACCGGCCCGACCTCGGCCGGCGCTTGTCCGACCGCAGCGCGGCGCTGCTGGCGGATCTGTCGCCGGCGCCCTGCGACGTGCTTTGCGTGGTCGGCGACGGCTTGTCGGCGCTGGCCGTGCACCGCCACGCCGCGGCGTTGCTGATCGAGCTGCGCCCGCGGCTCGAGGCGCAGGGCCTGCAGCTCGGTCCGGTGGTGCTGGCGCGGCAGGCCCGGGTCGCGCTCGGCGACCCGATCGGCGCGGCGCTGCAGGCGCGCTGCGTGGTGGTGCTGATCGGCGAGCGGCCCGGCTTGTCGTCGCCCGACAGCCTGGGCGGCTACCTGACCTGGGCGCCGCGCTGCGGGCGCAGCGATGCCGAGCGCAACTGCGTCTCGAACATCCGCCCCGAAGGTCTGGCGCTGCCCGACGCCGCGCACAAGATCGCCTGGCTGCTGGGCGCGGCGCAGCGGCTCGGCGCGACCGGGGTCGCGCTCAAGGATGAGAGCGATGCGACCGCGCTGGCGCTGGCGACGCCGCCGCTGCCCACGCCCAGGCTTGGGTAGCATCGCCCGCTCCTGCAGCTCGCACCCCCGCAACACCATTCATCGCTCCCCAAGGAGTCGCTCATGCCGATCGCCATCCGTCCCGCCCTGCTGACCGTCGTGACGGTGGCCGGGTTCTGCTGCACGTCGACCGCCGGTGCGGCCGAGATCAAGGTGCTGTCGGCCGGCGCGTACAAGGCGGTGGTGGTCGCCATGGCGCCGGCCTTCGAGCAACGCACCGGGCACAAGATCGTGGTCGACAACGACACCGCCGGCGCGCTGGCCAAGCGCATCGAGGGCGGCGAGGCCTACGACCTGGTGGTGGTGACACCGGCGGTCGTGACGCAGCTCGCGAAGGCCGGCAAGGTCGCGCCCGGGGCGCCGATGCCGCTGGCGCGGGTCGCGATCGGCGTGGCGGTGAAGCAGGGCGCGGCGCGGCCCGACATCAGCAGCGTCGCTGCGTTCAAGCAATCCCTGCTCGACGCAAAATCGGTCGCCTACATCGACCCGGCCGCGGGCGGGTCGAGCGGCATCTACCTCACCAAGCTGTTCGAGACCATGGGCATCACGGCGCAGCTCAAGCCCAAGGCGGTGCTGGTGCCCGGCGGCTTGGTCGCAGCCAAGGTCGTGAATGGCGAGGCCGAGATCGCGATCCACCAGATCAGCGAGATCCTGGCGGTGCCCGGCGCGGTGCTGGTCGGGCCGATCCCGGCCGAGATCCAGAATTACACCGCCTATGCGGGCGCGCTGTCGGCGGCACCGCGCGACGCGGCGGCGGCGCAGGCGTTTTTGGCGACACTGGCCGGTCCGGAGGCGGCGGCGGTGCTGCAGGCCAAGGGGATGGAAAAGCCCTGAGCAGCGACCGGCGGGCGCGCACCCGCTGCAGCGTTCCGATCCCTCGTCCCGCGGCATGCGCCTTGCCGCCCTTTGCGACGTGAAGCCCCACCCGTCCAGCCCCAGCAGCGACGACGACCGTAGCGGTGCGCGCGAGCGCATGGTCGACTCGATGGTGCTGCGCGGCATCCGCTCGCCGCGGCTGTTGAGCGCCCTGCGCAGCGTGCCGCGCGAGGTCTTCGTCGCGCCGGGCATGGAAGAGCACGCCTACAACGACCGGCCGCTGCCGATCGCCGAAGGGCAGACCATCTCGCAGCCCTACATCGTCGCGGCGATGCTCGAAGCGGCGGCGATCGGGGCCGGCGATACGGTGCTCGAGATCGGCGCCGGATCGGGCTATGCCGCCGCCGTCTTGAGCCGCATCGCAAAGCGCGTGTATGCGATCGAGCGCCACCCGTCGCTGGTCGACCCCGCGCGGGCCCGGCTGGCCGCGCTCGGCTGCGACAACGTCGAGCTGCAGGCCGGCGACGGCAGCCGCGGCTGGCCGGGCGAGCTGCGCTTCGACGCGATCGTGGTGTCGGCCGGCGGTCCCGACGTGCCGCCGTCGTTGAAGGCGCAGCTCGCGCCCGGCGGGCGGCTGGTGATGCCGGTCGGCGAGCCGGACCGGCAGCGCCTCGTCAAGCTGACCCGGCGGGGTGACGACGACCGCTACGACCGCGAGGACCTGGGCGCGGTCGCCTTCGTGCCGCTGGTCGGCGAGCAGGGCTGGGCCGACGACGCCGTGCCGCCCGCGACCGCGCGACCCCGCCGCCGGGCGCGCGGGCAGCAACTGCCGGAGCTGCTCGCGCAAGCCGTCGAGCCGCTGCCCGAGATCGACGACCCGGCGTTCGGACGCCACTTCGACCGCTATGCCGACCGCCGCATCGTGATGCTGGGCGAAGCGAGCCACGGCAGCGCCGAGTTCTATCGGGCGCGCGCCGCGATCACGCGCCATCTGATCGAACGCCACGGCTACGGCTTGCTCGCGCTCGAGGCCGACGGGCCCGACGCCGCGGTGCTCGACCGCCACGTGCGCGGGCGGGATGATTGCGCTGGCGCGGCCGGCGCCACGCTGCCGTTCCAGAACTTTCCGAGCTGGGTGTGGCGCAACGCCGAGTTCGCCGCCTTCGTCGCCTGGCTGCGCGGCCACAACCAGGCGATCACGGCAGCGGGCCCGCGCACCAGCGTGCACGGCCTCGACATCTACAGCCTCGTTGGTTCGATCGCCGCAGTGCTGGCGCATCTCGATGCGGTCGACCCGCCGGCGGCGCGGATCGCGCGCGAGCGCTACGGCTGCCTCACGCCATGGCAGAACGACCCGGCGACCGACGGCCGGGCCGCCCTGCACGCCGGCGACGCGGAGTGCGAGGCGGCGGTCGTCGCCCAGTGCCGCGAGCTGCTCGGGCGCCAGTTGCACGACGCAGGCACCGACACCGGCGCCGATGTCGAAAGCCTGCTCGACGCGGCGCAGAACGCGCGCCTGGCGGCCTCGGCCGAGCGCTACTACCGGGTCATGTACCACGGCGGCGCGGCGAGCTGGAACCTGCGCGACAGCCACCTGGCGCAGACGCTTGCACAGTTGCTCGAACACCGCGGGCCGCGCGCCAAGGCCATCGTCTGGGCCCACAACGCGCACATCGGCGACGCCCGCCACACCGACATGGGCCGCCGCCGCGGCGAGCTCAACCTCGGGCAACTCGCGCGCCAGCGCCACGGCGAAGAGAACGTCGCGCTGATCGGCTTCGGCAGCCACGCCGGCAGCGTCGCCGCGGCGCACGACTGGGACGGGCCGATCCAGGTGATGCCGGTGCGGCCGTCGCTGGCCGACAGTGTCGAGCGCCTCTGCCACGACACCGGCGCGCCGAGTTTCCTGCTCGACCTGCGCCCCGACCGCCATCCAGCCCTGCGGCAGGCACTGGCCGAGCCACGGCTCCAGCGCTATATCGGCGTCGTCTACCGGCCCGAGACCGAGCGCCGCAGCCACTGCGCGGAAGCCAGCCTCGCGCCGCAATACGACGCCTGGGTCTGGTTCGACCGGACGAGCGCGGTGACGCCGCTCGGCACCGAGCCGGCGCGTCCGACCGCGCCCGAGACCTGGCCGTTCGGGCTGTGAGCCCGGCCGGGCCGGCCGGCCGCCCGAACGCCGGGCCGCATCGCCGACAATCGGCGCCTCGCGCGCCCCGGTCCTGGCGGCGCCCGACCCGCGCCCCCTTTCGATGCCTGACTCCCCCCTGCCCCCGCTCTCCGCCCCCGCCTCCGAACCGTTCGAGCTGCCGAACCCGCGCCACGCGGCGCGCCTGCCGCCGCACCTCGGCAAGATCCAGTTCGCGCGCCTGCGCCATGCGTCGTATGCGCTGCCGCACGTGGTGCGGCCGGGCGACTTCGGCACCGACGCCGGCACGCAGGGCGACGAGCGGCTCGATGCGCTCGGCCTGGTGTTGCTGCAAAAGGCGGCGGCCGGCGCCCGCACCAGCCGCTGGATCGCGCCGGCGTTGATCGACACCGCGCTGACCCACATCGCGGCGGTCGGCATGGGCCCCGAGGTGCGCGCACTGATGCTCGAACGCGGCGCCGCGCTCGACGCGCTCGGCCTGGTGCGTCTGCCCGGCGGCTGGGCCCGCAACGTCACGCAGGTGCTGACGCTGTCGGAGCCGGGCTGGCGGATTCCGGTGCTGTTCCGGGTGCCGGTCGATGCGACGCACGTCTGGGCCTATTACCGCGACGGCGACGCCGCGGCGTTGAACGCCACTATCGGCCCGGCGCCGGCCTATGCGCATGCGATCGAACTCGCGGCGCACCTCGAAGCCCTGCTCGACCGCAGCCGCAGCGGCCACGCGCGCCACCTCGACAGCCTGCTGCCACGCCTGCAGTCGGAATGCGCCACGGCGCAGCCGATCGCCGAGTTGCGCGCCGCCTGCAGCCGCGCGCAGGACCGCTGGGAACACCGCGTCGCCGAGCTCGAGACGCTCGAGGTGCTGAACAGCGAGCTTGCGTTCCAGGGCTACCCGGACAGCTTCGAGGTCGCGCGCCAGTTGCAGCGCAGCGTCACGCTCTACGTCGGCCCGCCCAACAGCGGCAAGACCCACGCCGCCTTCGAGCGCCTGGCCCACGCGCACGGCGGCGCCTACCTCGCGCCGCTGCGGCTGCTCGCGCTCGAAGGCCGCGACCGGCTGGTCGCGCGCGGCGTCGCCTGCTCGCTGCTGACCGGCGAAGAGAACGTGCCGGTGCCGGGCGCGCAGGTGGTGTCGAGCACGATCGAGATGGTGAGCACCACCCGCGCGATCGAGGTGGCGGTGATCGACGAGGCGCAGATGATCTTCGACGCCTCGCGCGGCTGGG
>JBDSZM010000167.1:0-12801 GCA_039925165.1 Burkholderiaceae bacterium | reverse complement strand
ACTCGGCCCAGTCGGCGGTCATGAAGTCGCTGGTCTGCACCGCGCGCAAGGCGACGACATGCTCGTAGGTGCGCCCGTCGCCCATCACGCCGACGCTCTTCACCGGCAGGAACACCGCGAAAGCCTGACTCGTCAGCGCGTACCAGCTCTGGCCGCTCACCGGGTCGAGCGTGCTGCGCAGTTCGTCGATGAAGATGGCGTCGGCGCGGCGCAGCAGGTCGGCATACTCGGGTTTCACCTCGCCGAGGATGCGCACGCCGAGGCCCGGACCCGGGAACGGGTGCCGGTACACCATGTCGTGCGGCAGGCCGAGTGCGACACCGAGCTCGCGCACCTCGTCCTTGAACAGCTCGCGCAGCGGCTCGAGCAGTTTCAGGCCGAGCGTCTCGGGCAACCCGCCGACGTTGTGATGGCTCTTGATGACGGTCGCCTTCTGCTTGCCCGTCGACGACTTCGATCCGCCCGACTCGATCACGTCCGGATAGATGGTGCCCTGCGCCAGCCACTGGGCGCCGCGCAGCTTGGCGGCCTCGGCCTGGAACACTTCGACGAACTCGCGGCCAATGATCTTGCGCTTGGCCTCCGGGTCGGTCACGCCGCGCAAGGCGCCGAGGAACTGCGCGCTGGCGTCGACTGCGATCACGCGCGCGTGCAGCCGGCCCGCGAACATCTCCTGCACCATCGCGCCCTCGTTCAGCCGCAGCAGGCCGTGGTCGACGAAGACGCAGGTGAGCTGGTCGCCGATGGCGCGGTGGATCAGCGCCGCGGCGACGCTCGAGTCGACCCCGCCCGACAACCCGAGGATGACCTCCTCGCTGCCGACCTGGGCCCGGATCCGCGCGACCGCCTCGTCGGCATAGCTGCCCATGACCCAGTCGGGCCGAGCGCCGGCGATGTCGAGCACGAAGCGCTCGAGCAGCGCGCGGCCTTGCACGGTGTGGGTCACTTCGGGATGGAATTGCACCGCGTAGTAGCCGCGAGATTCGTCGGCCATGCCCGCTACCGGGCAGCTCGGGCTCGAGGCCATCAGCTTGAAGCCCGGCGGCAGGGCCGTCACCTTGTCGCCGTGGCTCATCCAGACCTTGAGCATGCCGTGCCCTTCGGGCGTGCCGAAGTCCTGGATGCCCTGCAACAGCCGGGTGTGGCCGTGCGCCCTCACCTCGGCGTAGCCGAACTCGCGCTGCGTGCTGGCCTCGACCTGCCCGCCGAGCTGCACCGTCATCGTGAACATGCCGTAGCAGATGCCCAGCACCGGCACGCCCAGATCCCACACCGCCTGCGGCGCGCGCAGGTCGTGCGCCTCGTAGGTGGAGGCGTGACTGCCTGACAGGATGATCGCCTTGGGTTGGAAGGCCCGCACGAAATCGTCGCCGACGTCGTTGGGGTGGATCTCGCAATAGACGTGCGCCTCGCGCACGCGGCGGGCGATGAGCTGGGTGACCTGCGAGCCGAAGTCGAGGATCAGGATCTTGTCGTGCATGGTGCGGTCATGTCAGCTCGGGATGGCGGCGGCGAGCGCCTGGCGGCGACGCCGCGTGCCGCGAAAATGCCGGATCGCCAGCAGCGTCGAGGCGGCCTGGAGGAAGGCACAGAAATAGAACGGCGCGCCGATCCGCCAGTCGCCGTGCGGCAGGTGCGACACGGCCGCCAGCAGCGGCGCTGCGATCACCGGCGACAGCACCGCCATCATGCTGTTGAGCGACGCGACCGCGCCGGCGGTGCGACCTTGTGTCGTCGCGTCGGCGGCGTTGGAGATCAGGCTCTGGACCGCGGCCGAGACCGCGAAACCCAGCACGTTGGCGAAGATGACCGGGTACATCATCCAGCCCTCGGGCACGTAACCCCACAGCACGTAGCACAGGCTCGACGAGATGAGCCCCATGACGGCCAGCCGCTCGGCCGTGAACCGTTTGAGCAGTCGCCCCAGCAGCAACCCCTGCACCAGCACCGACATCAAGCCGATGGCGAACAGCGACCAGCCGTTCTGGGTCGGACCCCAACCGAACTTGAAGGTGGTGTAGAGCACCCACGACGTGTGGGTCATGAACTGCGCCAGACCGCTGAGCGCGACCACCACCACCAGCGAACCCACGCCCTTCAGATCCCGCAACCCACGCAGCGAATTGACCGGGTTGGCCTCGCGCAGCACGAACGGCTGGCGCCGCTGCGGCGGCAGCGACTCGGGCAACACGAAATAACCGTACAGCCAGTTGACGATCGCCAGGCTGCCCGCAACGAAGAACGGCAGCTGTAGGTTGATCCCGCCCAGCAAGCCGCCGAGCACCGGGCCGAGGATGAACCCCATGCCGAGCATCGCGCCGAGCTTGCCGAAGGCCTGGGCGCGCCGTTCGGGCGGCGTGATGTCGGCGACGTAGGCGTTGGCCACCGCCACGTTGGCCTGCATCGCGCCGCTGAACAGGCGCACCACCAGCAGCATCCACAACGCGGTGGCCAGGCCGGTGACGAAAAAGCTGAGCGCCAGGCCGCTGAAGCCGATCAACAGCACCGGGCGCCGGCCGTAGCGGTCCGACAGCCGACCGAGGATCGGCGCGCCGAAGAAGTTGGCGATGCCGAAGGCGATCGTGACCGCGCCGTACCAGAAGGCCTGCTCGGAGGGCGACGTGGTGAAGGTGCCGACCAGCGGCGGCAGCACCGGAATGATCAGGCCGATCGACACCATGTCGATCAGCACTGTCACCATGATGAACGGCATCGCGGCCTTGCGGCCCGGCGGTGCAGGAACCGCCGCGTCGCCGGGCTGCGCGTCAGTCGGCACGGTAGTTCGGCGCTTCCTTGGTGATCTGCACGTCATGCACGTGGCTCTCGCGCATGCCGGCCGAAGAGATCTCGACGAACTCGGCCTTCTCGTGCATCTCGGCCACGCTCGCGCAGCCGCAGTAGTGCATCGACGCGCGCAGCCCGCCGGCCATCTGAAAGATGACGGCGACGACCGAGCCCTTGTAGGGCACCTGGCCTTCGATGCCTTCAGGCACGAGCTTGGCGGTCGTCGGGTTGTCGCTGCCCGAGCTTTCCTGGAAATAACGATCGGCCGAGCCCTGCTGCATCGCGCCGATCGAGCCCATGCCGCGGTAGCTCTTGTAGGTGCGGCCCTGGAACAGGATGGTTTCGCCCGGCGCCTCCTCGGTGCCAGCGAATGTGCCGCCCATCATCACGCTGTCGGCGCCCGCGGCGATCGCCTTGGCGAGGTCGCCCGAGTAGCGCACGCCGCCGTCGGCGATCAGCGGAACACCGCTGCCCTTGAGCGCCCTGGCGACCTCGTCGATCGCATAGATCTGCGGCACGCCGACGCCGGTCACGATGCGCGTGGTGCAGATCGAACCTGGGCCGATGCCGATCTTGACCGCATCGGCGCCCGCCTCGACCAGGGCCAGCGCCGCCGCGCCCGTCGCGATGTTGCCGCCGATCACGTCGACCTGCGGGTAGTGCTTCTTGACCCAGCGCACGCGGTCGAGCACGCCGGCGCTGTGGCCGTGGGCGGTGTCGACGACGATCGCATCGACGCCGGCCTTGACGAGCAGTTCGACCCGCTCGTCGGTACCCTCGCCCACCCCGACCGCGGCGCCGACGCGCAGCTTGCCCATCGCGTCGCGCGCCGCATTCGGAAAGCTCGTCTGCTTGGTGATGTCCTTGACCGTCATCAGCCCGCGCAGTTCGAACGCGTCGTTGACGACCAGCACGCGCTCGAGCTTGTGCTGGTGCATCAGCGCCTTGCCTTCGGCCAGCGTGGCGCGCTCGCCGACCGTGACCAGGCGCTCGCGCGGGGTCATGATCTCGCTCACCGGCGCATCGAGGCGCGACTCGAAACGCAGGTCTCGGTTGGTTACGATGCCCACCACCGTCGGTCCGCGTAGAACCGGAAATCCGGAGACGCCGTGTTGGCGCGACAGTTCGATCACGGCGCGCACTGGCGTCTCGGGCGTGACCGTGATCGGGTCGCGCAGCACCCCGGACTCGTAGCGTTTGACGCGCGCCACCTCGGCAGCCTGCTGCTTCGGCGTGAGGTTCTTGTGGACGATGCCGATCGCGCCTTCCTGCGCCAGCGCGATCGCCAGGCGCGCCTCGGTGACGGTGTCCATCGCCGCCGAGACGAGCGGCAGGTTCAGGCGAATACGGCGCGTCAGCGGGGTCGAGAGGTCGGTATCGCGGGGCAGGACCTGGGAGTACGCGGGCACCAGCAGGACATCGTCGAACGTGAGCGCTTTGCCGAGGACGCGCATGGGAAAGCTCCTGTCGCAAAGCCGAATTATACGGATGCGTGCTGCATCGCACGCCCTGCGACGCCCGGTGCGGGCCGCCCAATGGCGCACGCTACACTGCGCACGAGAAATGCCGGAGTGCGCAGCAATGGCGGGTTCGACGCGACTTAAATGGCTGGTCCCGATCGCGGTGGCGCTGGTCGCATGGACGAGCGCGACACCGGCCTTGGCCCAGTGGAAGTGGGTCGACAAGAACCGTCAGGTCCAGTACAGCGACATCCCTCCCCCGTTCGACACGCCGGAGCGCGACATTCTCCAGCGCCCGCGCAGTGCCAGCCCGGCCGCGCTGCCGGGCTCGGCGGTGGCCTCGGTCACGCCGGCGGCCTCGGGCGCTGCGGTGACACCGCGTCAGGTCGAACCTGAACTGGAGGCCAAGCGCCGCAAGACCGAGCAGGATCAGGCGGCGCGCGCCAAGGCCGAGGCGCGTGCCGAAGAAGAGCGGGTCGCCGCGATGCGCACCGAGAACTGCAACCGCGCGCGCGCCGACGTGCGCACGCTCGACGATGGCGGACGGCTGGCCCGGTCCAACGCCCGCGGCGAGCGCGAGGTGCTCGACGACCGCCAGCGCGCGGACGAATTGCGCCGCACCCGCGACATCATCGCAGTCCTCTGCCGCTGAATTGCGGCGGCGCAAGGCCGCTCAACGCGCACTGCGCTGACCGGCCTGACGCCGGCGCCGGGCCTCCATCGGATCGACCTGCAGCGGTCGCAGCAGCTCGATCCGGTCGCGGTCGCGCAGAGGATGCGTGGCGCCACGCAAGCGTCCCCACACCGCCACCGCAAATGCATCCAGGTCGAGGTGGAGATGGCGTTCGCGCAGCCCGCTGGCGCAGATCGCTTCGGCCACCGTCGCGCCCTCGTCGACCACGAGATCGACGCTCTCGACGCGATGCGGGCCGGCGTCGAGCGCGATACGAATGCGCAACCTGGGCGCGACGCCGTCAGCGTGCGCCATGAACCTGCTCCGCGCGCTTGACGAACGCGTCGACGAAGGTGTTGGCGATGCGATCGAAGACCGGACTCAGCACCGCTTCCATGGCCGCCCCGGCAAAGGCATAGCAGAGGGCGAACTCGACCTTGCACGCCTGCGACGCTGCCGGACCCGCCGCCGACAGCGGAAGGAAGCCCCAGGTGCCGTCGAGCATCGAGAACGGACCATCCACCAGCGCGATGTGCACCGACGCATCCGGCACATGCGTGTTGCGCGTGGTGAAGGCGTGGCGCAGCCCGCCGTAAGCGAGGTGCAGCCGCGCCGTCATCCCGTCAGTCCCGCGCTCCAGCACCTCGGCGCGGGCGCACCACGGCAGGAAACGCGGATAGTCCTCGACCGCCGTCACCAGCGCGTACATCTCGTGGGCCGAGTAGCTCAGCAGCACAGATTTCCTGACTCGCTTCATACAATACCGAGTGTATTGGCGCCTCCGGGCGCTCGCCTTGCGCCCGATCCCACCCCATGTCCATCGCCGAAAACCGCCGCGCCAATTTCGATTACCACATCGAGGAACGTCACGAGGCGGGGATGGTCCTGCAAGGCTGGGAAATCAAGGCGATCCGGGCCGGTCAGGTCCAGCTGACCGACGGCTACGTGGTCATCAAGGGCGGCGAGCTCTACCTGATCGGCTGCCGCATCAATGCGCTGCGCAGCGCGTCGACCCACATCAGCCCCGAAGCCGACCGGACCAAGAAGCTGCTGATGCACAAGGAAGAGATCAAGCGCCTGGTCGGCAAGGTCGAGCAGAAGGGTTTCACGCTGGTGCCGATGAACCTGCACTACAAGGGCGGTCGCGTGAAGGCCGAGATCGCCCTCGCCAAGGGCAAGGCCGAGCACGACAAGCGCAACACCGAAAAGAAGCGCGACTGGGACCGGGAAAAGGGCCGGCTGATGAGACACAAAGTCTCATCCAAGCCGCAGGCTTGAGACGGCAGGGCCGGCGGAGGCACTTTCGACGCAGTCAAAAGGGCCGGCTGATGAGACACAAAGTCTCATCCAAGCCGCAGGCTTGAGACGGCAGGGCCGGCGGAGGCACTCTCGAGGCCAGTCAAAAGGCCGACCGATCAGGAACAAGGTGCGCAGGCGTGGTCCCGTCGGACGCAACCTCAGGCCGACAGTGCCTCGAGCGCCTGCTGCGCATCGGCGATGAGGTCGTCGACGGCCTCGAGGCCGACCGAGAACCGGACGACGGTGCCGTTCCAGCGCGGCCGTGCCCGTATCGTCGTCAGGTCGTAGGCGACGACCAGGCTGATCGGTCCGCCCCAGGACGATCCGATCTTGTAGAGCCGCAGCGCATCGACGAAAGCATCGACCTGATCGGTGGTGTAGCGCGCATCGAAGACCACGGAGAACAGCCCGGCGGCCTGGGTACACAACGCCTGCCAGTGGTCGTGACCGGGCGAACCGGGCAAGGCCGGGTGCAGCACCTGCTCCACCTCGTCTCGGGTTGTCCACCACTGCGCCAGCGTCCGTGCGGCCCGGTCGTGCGCTGCATAGCGCAGCGCGATCGAGGGCAACGAACGCAGCACCAGTTCGACGTCGTTGCCAGCCACGCCCCAGCCCATGTGCATGTGCGCCGCGTTGAGGCGCGCATGCAGCGCGCTGTCGCGGCTGGTGACCGCGCCCATCAGCACGTCGCCGCCGCCCGAGGGGTACTTGGTCAACGCATGCGCCGACAGGTCGACCGCCAGCCCGTCCCCGAGGTCGAAGGGATCGAACGCGAGGCCGGCGCCCCAGGTGTTGTCGAGCGCGACGGTCGCACCGCCGCTGCGCGCTGCGCGCAGCAGCGCGCGCAAATTTGGAAACTCCATCGTCACCGAGCCGGGAGCTTCGATCCACACCAGCCGGGTCGTGGGGGTCAGCATGGCCTGCAGCGCGGCGGGGTCGGCCGGGTCGTAAAAACGGTGGGCGATGCCCCAGCGCGCAAGCATCCGTCGCGCGAGGTCCTTGCCCGGGCCATAGGCGTTGTCCGGGATCAGCACCTCGTCGCCGGCCGACAGCAGGGCCATGTCGACCAGCGTGATCGATGCGAGGCCGCTCGGCACCAGCAGGGTGTGCAGCCCCCCTTCGAGCGCGGCGATGCGCTGCTCGAGCGTGAAGGTGCTGGGCGTGCCGTGCAGGCCGTAGGTGTAGCCGGTGCGCTGCTTCCAGTCGCGCGCGCGCATCGCGCCCGCGGTCTCGAAGATGACCGTCGACGCCTTGTGAACCGCGGGCTGCACCGCACCGAAGCCGGCGGGCGCGACATACGGGTGGTGGATCAGCCCGGTCGTCTTGGGATCGTCTTTTCTGCGGTCGTTCACAGCGGCACTCCGATCAGGTCGTGGCCTTGGGTTTCGACGATGCGCGCCCGCGTGAACTCGCCCGTCTTGAGCGTCTTCGACGCCTTCTCGGGCGGCAGCAGCCGCACCACGCCGTCGATCTCGGGCGCGTCGGCATACGACCGACCGACCCCGCCCTTGCGGCCCAGCGCCGGCGCGGAATCGACCAGCACCTGCATGGTGGCGCCGATGCGCTCGCGCAGCTTGGCGGTCGACACCGCTTCGGCCACTGCCATGAAACGCACGCGCCGCTCCTCGCGCAGTTCGAGCGGCAACATGCCCGGCAAGGCATTGGCCGTCGCGCCGTCGACCGCCGAGTACGCGAAGCATCCTGCCCGGTCGATGCGGGCTTCGCGGATGAAGTCGAGCAAGTGCTCGAACTCGGCCTCGGTCTCGCCCGGAAAACCGGCGATGAAAGTGCTGCGCACCACGATCTGAGGGCAGGCCGCTCGCCAGCGTTGCAGCCGCTCGAGGTTCTTCTCGCCGCTCGCCGGCCGCTTCATGCGCTTGAGCATGTCGGGATGCGAATGCTGGAACGGCACGTCGAGGTACGGCAGGATCGCCCCGCTGGCCATCAGCGGCAAGATCTCGTCGACGTGCGGATAAGGATAGACGTAGTGCAGCCGGACCCAGGCGCCGTGCGGCCGCGCCAGTTCGGCCAGTTGCTCGCACAGCTCGGTCATGCGGGTGCGCACCGGCCGGCCATCGAAGAACCCCGGCCGGTACTTGACGTCAACGCCGTAGGCGCTCGTATCCTGGCTGATGACCAGCAGCTCGCGGACGCCCGAGGCGAACAGTCGCTGCGCCTCGCCGAGCACATCGCCGATCGGCCGCGAGACCAGATCGCCACGCAGGCTCGGGATGATGCAGAAGGTGCAACGATGGTTGCAGCCCTCGCTGATCTTGAGGTAGGCGTAATGCCGCGGCGTGAGCTTCACGCCGATCTTGGGATCGAAGCCGGCCGGCACCAGGTCGACGAACGGATCGTGGTGCTTGGGCACATGAAGGTGCACCGCGTCCATCACCTCCTGGGTCGCATGCGGGCCCGTGACCGCCAGCACGCTCGGGTGCATCTGCCGCACCAGGTTGCCGCCGGCCTGGCCCGGCTTGGCGCCGAGGCAGCCGGTGACGATGACCTTGCCGTTCTCGGCCAGGGCCTCGCCGATGGTGTCCAGGCTTTCCTGGACCGCCGCGTCGATGAAGCCGCAGGTATTGACGATCACCAGATCGGCACCCGCGAAGGTCTTCGAGGTCTCGTAGCCCTCGGCGCGTAACTGGGTCAGGATGAGTTCGGAATCGGTCAGCGCCTTCGGACAACCGAGCGACACGAAGCCGATCTTCGGTGCAGACGCGCCGACGGCCGCGGGGATGGAAGAGGTCATGCCGCGATTTTCGCCCATCGCGTCGCGGCGAATCGCTAGCGCTGGGTCGGCGGCCAGCCCGGCATACCGGGAAACAGCGTGCCGGCCTGCTTCCCGACCTGCTCCTGCAACTGCGTGAACATCTGGCGCGACTGCTCGACATAGTCGCTCATGAGGTTCTGTACCCCCGGCGTCTGACCAGCGAGATAGCGGCTCCACGCGTCGGGCGCCAGGCCGAGCGGCGGATCGAAGACGCCTTTCGACTGTTCGGCCAACCGCTGCTGGATGTCGGTGAAGGTCTGCAGGTTCTTCTCGAGATAGGTGCCCATCACGCTCTGCATCGCGTGCCCGTAGAACCGGATGATCTGCGAGAGCATTTGCGACGAGAACAGCGGCACGCCCGCGCTTTCCTCGTCGAGAATGATCTGCAGCAGGATGCTGCGGGTCAGGTCCTCCGACGTCTTCGCGTCGCGGACCACGAAGGTCTCACCCTGCAGCACCATCTCCTTGACATCGGCCAGCGTGATGTAGCTGCTGGTCTGGGTGTCGTAGAGCCGGCGGTTCGGATACTTCTTCAGCACCCGCGTCGCTGACGGCGCCGCGGCCCCCGTCGGCGACTCGGGCGTGGCCGGATCGGGGCGGGTCGAGCGGCGGGGCTGGGCCATGCGTGACGTCCTCTTCAGCCTGCATGCTGCAGGGCACAAAGATTCTAGAAGTGGCTCGCGAAGCGCCCCGAGGGGTTTACCCGGCTGAGCGGACCGCCGAGCACCGAGTCTGCGCCGCCACCCATTCGCGGGGGCTGGCGACCCTGCCGAAGCGCGCGCTTTTGCTACCCTCGCGCCTCCAGCCGCATACCCTGTCTGTGGTCTCGGATTTCCATTCCAGCAGGTGCCGTTCCAGCCATGAGTCTTCGCGTTTCGATCGTCCGCCGGCTGCGCCCACTCGCGCTGGTCGCGTGCGCCGGGCTCGCGGGTGTCGCGACGCTGTCGGCCGAAGTTCAGGCCCAGAGCGCCACCGCCGGACCGGCCACGGCAAGCCTCGGGACGACCTCCGAATCGAAGGCCGACCTGGTCAAGATGCTGCGCTCGGACGCGCGGCGGCACGAGCACGGCGAGGGCCTGCCCAAGGATCCGACCTTCGCGATCGCGCTCTATTGCCGCGCGGCGCGCATGGGAGATGCGGAATCGCAGTTCAACCTCGGCTGGATCTATGCCTACGGTCGTGGGGTTTCGCGCGACGACGCGACGGCGGCGTACTTCTTCCGCGCCGCCGCCGTCCAGGGCCTGCCGCAGGCGCAGACCATGCTGCAGCAAGTCGGCGCGCCCGGCGACGCGACGCCCGAGTGCATGCGCGAACCCAAACTCGCCGCCGATGTCAAGGTCATCGATCCGCAGGTCGGCGACGCGACATCCGCCGAGGCGGCGGCCGAACAGGTCCGGCGGGTCCAGGCACGCTTGCAGGCGAGCGCCCCGCGCACGATCGTCGAGATGGTGAAGAAGCTGGCGCCGGAATTCAGCGTCGATCCCGGCCTCGCGCTGGCGATCATGAAGGCCGAATCGAACTTCGACAGCCAGGCGGTGTCGCCGCGCAATGCGCAGGGCCTGATGCAACTCATTCCGGCGACGGCACAGCGCTTCGGTGTGCGCAATCCCTTCGACGTGCGGCAAAACATCCGCGGCGGCATGGCCTACCTGCGCTGGCTGCTCGCCTACTTCGAGGGCGACCTGTCGCTGGTGGCTGCCGCCTACAACGCCGGCGAGGGCAAGGTCGACCGCTATCTGGGGGTGCCGCCCTACGTGGAAACGCGGGCTTATGTGCGGCGGGTCGTCGAGCTGGTGGGCCAGCTCGCGCATCCGTTCGACGCCAGGATCACCGCACCTTCGCCGAGCCTGAACAAGATCCGCGATCCGCGTCGGCAGCCCTGACCGGCGCGGACGCTGCTCGTCTTCAGCCGCCCTTGTGGGCGCGTTTGCCGGGATTTTTCTTGCGGGTCGACTTGCCGCGCTCCAGACTGCGCTTCTGGCCGGTCGGCTTGGTGCGGGTCGGCAGCACAGCGGGGGTTTTCGGGGGGCTGGTGGTCATGCGGGCTCCATTCGGTAAATCGCGCACGGTACACCAAACCACGCCGAGCCCCTTCAGCGACTCAGGAAGGTGTCGCGCTGGGCGTCACGCGCCGCCTGCTCCGCCTTGAGTCGGGTGGCTTCCTCGGCCGGGTTCTCGATCTGCTGCTTGAACGAGGCGACCGGGTCGGGCGCGCGCAGATGACGGATCGACACTCCCAGCAGCAGGGCGCCGACCACGCCCCAGAACAGCATCCCGAACACGTTGCGGGCCCCGTGCATGCGCCACAGCTTGCGCTGAGTGTGGCGCTTTTGGCGCGCCTCGCGTCTGGCGTACTTGACCCCTACCCGATCTGCAATCGACATCCCTGCTCCTGCTTGGCGGACACACAGCCCGTCCGTCAGGAGGTCATCGGCGCGATTGCGACCGGCTTGACCGGCATTTGGTAAACGGTTGCAACTGTTCGGCTACATCGTCGCGCCGAGCTGCCAGGGCACGAACTCGTTCTGGCCGTAGCCGTGCAGTTCGCTCTTGGTCGGCCGTCCCGACGCCGTCTCCAGCATGCGCTGGAAGATCCGTTCGCCTACCTCGTCGATCGTCGCGCTGCCGTCGATCACCTCACCGCAGTTGATGTCGATGTCGTCTTCCTGCTTGTGCCACAGCGCCGTGTTGGTCGCGAGCTTGAGCGAAGGGGATGGCGCGCAGCCGTAGGCTGAACCGCGCCCGGTCGTGAAGCAGATCAGGTTGGCGCCGCCGGCCACCTGGCCGGTTGCCGACACCGGGTCGTAGCCAGGCGTGTCCATGAAGACCAGGCCCTTGGCGGTCACCGGTTGGGCGTACTCGTACACGTCCACCAGGTTCGTGGTGCCGCTCTTGGCGATCGCACCGAGCGACTTTTCGAGGATGGTCGTCAGACCACCGGCCTTGTTGCCGGCCGACGGATTGTTGTCCATCTCGCCGTCGTTGCGTTCGCAATAACGCTCCCACCAGCGCAGCCGCGCGAGCAGCTTGTCGGCCACCGCCTGCGATACAGCGCGCCGGGTCAACAGATGCTCGCCACCGTAGATCTCGGGCGACTCGGACAGGATGGCGGTGCCCCCGTGCCGCACCAGCCGGTCGACTGCGGCGCCCAGCGCCGGGTTGGCGCTGATGCCCGAGTAGCCGTCCGAGCCGCCGCACTGCAGGCCCACCGTGATATGGCTGGCCGGCACCGGCTGGCGATGTACGCGGTTCGCTTCCTCGAGCATCCACTCGACGAGCTCGATGCCGCGTGCCACCGTCTTGCGCGTGCCGCCGGTATCCTGGATGCTGAAGCTGTGCAGCCGGGCGCTTTCGGTCAAGCCCTCCTGGGTCATCAGGCCGCTGATCTGGTTGGTCTCGCAGCCGAGGCCGACCAGCAGCAAGGCGCCGAAATTCGGATGCCGCGCATAGCCGCCGAGCGTGCGGCGCAGCACCTGCAAGGGCTCGCCGTCGCTGGCGGTCGCGCAACCCCCGCCGTGGGTCAGGGCAACCACGCCATCCACGTTCGGAAAGGCCTCGAGCGCGCGCGGGTTGACGTCGCGCCGGAAGTGGTCGGCGATCGCCCGCGCCACCGTCGCCGAACAGTTGACCGAGGTCAGCACGCCGATGTAGTTGCGCGTCGCGACACGCCCGTCGGGCCGCACGATGCCGTCGAAGGTGGCGGGCTGCGCCACGTAGTCGGTCTTGGCGACGCCCTGCCCCACCGCGTAGTCGCGCGCGAAGCTCGCGAATTCGAGGTTGTGGCTGTGGACGTGCGAACCGGGCGCGATGGC
>JBDSZM010000166.1:0-3982 GCA_039925165.1 Burkholderiaceae bacterium | reverse complement strand
CGTCGGACACGATGGCGCGCAGATACGGATAGACGATGCCCGGGCAGGCGATGCCGACGATCGGCTGGAGCTGCTCGTCCGGGATGTTGCGGATCTCGAAGATGCCGGCCTGCTTGGCTTCGACCAGAAACAGCGTCTTGTCGCCGACCTTGGTCGTGACGGTGGCGGTGACGGTCACCTCGTAGACGCCGTCGGCGATGCCGGCCGCCCCGAGCGCGAGGTTGATCTCGACCTGCGGCTGCGTCTGCTCGAGCAGGATCTGCGGCGAATTGGGCTGCTCGAGCGAGAGATCCTTCAGGTAGATCCGCTGGATCTGGAAGACGGGGGTCTGGGCGTTGGTCTGGATCTCTTCGGCCATGTCGATCTCGGGTTGGATGGCGCACGACCGGAATGGCCGGCGCAGGGCGGCGGATTATCGCCGCCCAGGCATCAGGCGGATGCGTCAGGCGGCGCCGCCGTTCAGCAGCGGCAGCAGGCCGCCGCGGCGGTCGAGCGCGACCAGGTCGTCGCAGCCGCCGACGTAGGTGTCGCCGATGAAAATCTGCGGCACCGTGTAGCGACCGGTCAGACCGATCATCACCTCGCGCTGCGACGGGTCGAGGTCGATCCGGATCTCCTCGAGCTGCTCGACCCCGCGCTGCTGCAGCAGCGACTTGGCGCGCATGCAATAGCCGCAGCCGGCACTGGCGTACATCTTCACCGCATCCATCTCGACACTGCTTTCGTTCAGGCCGTCTTCTCGACCGGCAGGTTGGCCTCGCGCCAGGCCGCGAGGCCGCCGGCGACGGCATGGGTCTGCTCGAAACCGAGCTTCTTGAGCGCCGCGACGGCACGAGAAGAGCGCGAGCCGGTCGGGCACATCAGCAGCACCGGCAGGCCCTTGTTCTTGGGCAGCGCGGCCGAGACCTCGAGCCCGCCGAGCGGGATATTGCGCGCGCCGCCGGCATGGCTGGCGGCGTATTCGGCCGGCTCGCTGACATCGATCAGCACCGCCTTCTCGCGGTTGATGAGGCGCACCGCCTCGGCCGCGCTGACCTTGCCCGCACCGCCGGCCTGGGCGCCGATCAGCGGCCAGACCAGCAAGCCTCCGGACACCGCCGCGGCAAGGAACAGATACCAGTTCTCGATCAGGAACGTCACGGGTGCGGCCACGGGAAGTACAGGGTCGCGGATTATAGAATTCGCGGCCCTTTCGACCCCTGCCGTGCGCCGATCCCCTTCGGCGTCGTCCGCCCATGCACAAGCTCGTCCTGATCCGCCACGGCGAATCGACCTGGAACCTCGAAAACCGCTTCACCGGCTGGACCGACGTCGAGCTCACGCCGACCGGGGTCGAGCAGGCGCGGGCCGCCGGGCGGCTGCTGAAGGCCGAGGGCTGGGAGTTCGACCTCGCCTACACGTCGGTGCTCAAGCGCGCGATCTGGACCCTGTGGCATACGCTCGACCAGATGGAGCGGACCTGGCTGCCGGTCGTCAACAGCTGGCGCCTGAACGAACGTCACTACGGCGCGCTGCAGGGCCTGAACAAGGCCGAGACGGCCCAGAAGTTCGGCGATGCGCAGGTACTGGAGTGGCGTCGCAGCTACGACACCCCGCCGCCGCCGCTGCCGGCCGGCGACCCGCGCAGCGAGGCCGCCGACCTGCGCTATGCCGGCCTCACGGCGCAGCAGATGCCCGCCACCGAGTGCCTGAAGGACACCGTCGAGCGGGTGCTGCCATTCTGGAATTCGACCCTCGCGCCCGCACTCCTGGCCGGCAAGCGGCCGCTGGTGGCGGCCCACGGCAACAGCATGCGCGCGCTCGTCAAGTACCTCGACGGCGTGAGCGACGCCGACATCGTCGGGCTCAATATCCCGAACGGCATCCCGCTGGTCTACGAACTCGACGCCGACCTGAGGCCGATCCGCCACTACTACCTCGGCGACCCCGCGGCGGCAGCGCAGGCCGCAGCCGCCGTTGCGCAACAGGGACGCGGTTGATGCGCCGTCAGTCGGCCGCCAGTGCGCGCTCGATCGCCGCCTGCGCCTGGTGCGCGAGGGTGCGCCGGTCGTGCCCGCTCGGCGCCATCGGCGGCAGCAGCCGCACGCTGACCGCGAGACGTTGGGCCGCGGCGATCCGCCACAGCGACTGCATCAGCGTCGTCTCGCCCAGCCACAGCGCCGCGTCGCTCGGCGCGCCGGTCGCATCGGCATAACGCAAGGCCACCGGTTGGACCGGGGTGCCGGTGGCGATCGCCGCCTGCAACAGGTTGGCGTGGAACGGCAGCAGGGTGCGGCCGTTGCCGGTGGTGCCTTCGGGAAACACCGCGATCACGTCGCCGTCGCGCAGCGCCTGCGCCACCTGGTGCAGCACCCGCATCGCGTCGCGCTTGCGCTCGCGCTCGATGAAGAGCGTGCCGCCGCAGGCGATGATCCAGCCCAGCACCGGCCAGGCCTGCACGTCGGCCTTGGAGACGAAGCGCGCCGGCTGGACCGCGTTGAGCGCCAGGATGTCGAGCCACGAGACGTGGTTGGCGATACGCAGCAGCGGGCCGGGCCGGGCAACACTGTTTGCCTGCCACTCGACGCCCAGGCAGCGCAGCGCCTTCGCGCAGGCCCAGCCGACGCGCCGCATCCGCGCGGCAGCGTCGATGAACGGGAAGACGACGGCGCAGACCGCCACGCAGTGCAGCCCGTGCAGGCCGAGCCTCAGCAAGCGGGCGAGCGCGCGCAACGAGCCCACGGCCGGGCGCTCGCTCAGCCGGTGGCGGCTTCGTAGGCCACGCCGCCCGCGACCAGCGTGTAGCGGACCCGGCCCGGCAGTTCGTAGCCGGCAAACGGACTGTGCCGACCCTGGCTCACGAACCGTTCCGGTCGCACCGTCCAGGTCGCCCGCGGGTCGTAGACGCACAGGTCGGCGACGCCGCCCTCCACCAGCCGCCCGGCGCTGTCGGCCACCGACCCCAGCACCGCGCCGAGCACGCCGACCGGCGCGCACGTCACTGTGGCCAGGGTGCGAGCGAGCGTCAGGTTCGCCTCCAGTCCCCACTTCAGCGTGAGGCTCAACAGCAGCTCGAACCCGGTCGCCCCGGGATCGGCCTCGGCGAACGGCAGGTGCTTGGCATCGGCGTCGACCGGCGTGTGGTCGCTGACCAGCGCGTCGACCGTGCCGTCGGCCAACCCGGCGCGGATGGCGTCGCGGTCGCGCTGCTGGCGCAGCGGCGGCGTGAGGCGCATCGCGGCATTGAAGTAGCCGATGTCCTGGTCGATCAGGTGCAGCTGGTTGACGCTCACGTCGGCAGTCACCGGCAGGCCCTCGGCCTTGGCGCGGCGCAGCAGCTCGATCCCGGCGGCACTGCTCAGGCGGCACAGGTGGACCCGCGCACGGGTGTCTCGCACCAGCTCGAACAGGGTCGCGAGGGCGATCGTCTCGGCGATCGCCGGCACCCCCGACAGGCCGAGCCGGGTCGCGAGCGGCCCCTTGGCGGCGACCCCGCCGCCGAGCCAGGCGTCGTTCGGCCGCAGCCAGACCGCATAGCCGAAGGTCGCCGCGTACTGCAGCGCGCGGTGCAGCACCAGCGTGTCCTTGATCGGCACTTCGGCCTGCGAGAAGGCGACACAGCCAGCCTCGGTCAGCTCGGCCATCGCGGTCAGGGTGTCGCCGGCCAGCCCGCGGGTCAGCGCGCCCAGCGGGTACAGGTGCGCCAGGTTCAGGTTGCGGGCGCGGAACTTGAGCATCTCGACCAGTCCGGGCTCATCGAGTGGCGGCTCGGTATCAGGCAGGCACACCACGCTCGTCACGCCGCCCGCCACCGCGGCCGCCATCTCCGACTCGAGCATGCCCTCGTGCTCGTGGCCGGGCTCGCGCAGCCGGGCAGCCAGGTCGAACAGGCCGGGGGTGACGACCAGCCCGTGCGCGTCGATCGTGCGGTCGGGCTCGAAGTCGGCGCCGACCTGGCCGAGCTTGACGATGCGGCCGACCGCGATCGCGACGTCGCCGGCTT
>JBDSZM010000165.1:0-15320 GCA_039925165.1 Burkholderiaceae bacterium | reverse complement strand
CGCGGCGGCCAATCCGCAGAAGCTCAACTGGCGCACCTCGATCGTGGACTTGCTCAAGTTGCTCGACATGGACAGCAGCCTGACCGCTCGCAAGGAGCTCGCCACCGAACTTCACTGCCCGTCGGATGTGATGGCCGACTCAGCCCAGATGAACACCTGGCTGCACAAGAACGTGCTGGCACACATCGCTGCCAACGGCGGCAACGTGCCGAAGGAATTGCTCGACTGAACGCAGCAAGGCCCCGCCTCGAGGACCTTGGTTCGATTGCCGTCCACTCACCTCCTTTTCGAGAGCAGCCTATGCAGATCACGGACATCCTCGCCCAGATGGGCGGCCTGCGCTCGATGGCGCGCGAGCTCGGCGTGAGCGAAGACCAGGTCGCCACCGGCACTTCCGCGCTGGCACCCGCGATCCTCGGC
Source organism: Burkholderiaceae bacterium (assembly GCA_039925165.1). Lineage (GTDB taxonomy): Bacteria > Pseudomonadota > Gammaproteobacteria > Burkholderiales > Burkholderiaceae_C > JBDSEG01. The sequence goes on along the minus strand of JBDSZM010000165.1, from coordinate 14,900 downwards.
GGCCTCAAGAAGCAGGCGCAAGCCCAGCCTTCGGGACCTGGACGACCTGGGAGGGCTGCTGGGGCAAACTGGGCGGCGGCAACCTGCTCGACCCGGTGCTGAGCCCGCAGCCCACCGACATCGGCCAGGGCAACAACGTGCTCGCTCAGATCTTCGGCTCCAAGGACGTGAGCCGCAGCGTCGCGCAGAACGCCGCGTCGCAGACCGGTCTCGACTCGGGCCTGCTGCAGAAGATGCTGCCCATGCTGGCGATGCTGGTCGCCGGTTATGTCGCCAAGCAGAGCGGCGCCGGCGGCGCAGCGGCTGCCGCACGTCGGCCGCGGGCAGTGGGCTCGGTGGCTTGCCGGGGGGCCTGTTGGGCGGTGGCCAGCCGTCGGCGGCCGCCGGTGGCAGCGGCTCCCTCGGCTCGATGCTGGCCATGAACGGTGACGGCAACGCGCTCGACGACATCCTGCGCATGGCCGGCAAGGCGATGCGATAGCGGATGCCCAGGTCGAGGGTCGGCCTGCCGACGGGTTGTCGTCGACGACCTGGGGCGCATGGCCGCGAGCCGGATGGACCACCGTGTCGGTGAGGAAGGCCACGACCTCGCTCGGGGTGTGGCGACCGAGCCGGTCACTCGCCATGCGCATGACGGGGTTGCCGGCCGGCTCGCGACCGGCCTACGGGGAGCGGGTCTGATCTCGAGCCGGAGACTCCGCCTGAACGCCGCGGTCGGCCTGCTTCGCCACGCCTGAAGGTCGCCGCTTCGTGGCGAGCGCCGAAAGTAGACTCGGCGCCGATGTCGCTCCTGTTGATCCTCTTCCTGCCCTTCATCGGCAGTGCGGTCGCCGCGCTGCTTCCCACCAACGCGCGCAACCTCGAGTCGCTGTGGGCCGCGGCCGTCGCGCTGGCGGTCGCCGTGCCGCTGGCGCTGCTGTACCCGCAGATCGGCACCGGCGCGGTGCTGTCCGAGCGCCTGGCCTGGCTTCCGGGCCTGGGGATCGATCTCGTCGTGCGCCTGGACGGCTTCGCCTGGATGTTCGCGATGCTGGTCAGCGGCATGGGCCTGCTGGTCATCGTCTATGCCCGCTATTACCTGTCGCCCGACGACCCGGCGGCGCGCTTCTACTCGCTCCTACTCGGCTTCATGGGCGCGATGCTCGGGGTCGTGGTCTCCGGCAACCTGGTGCAACTGGTCGTGTTCTGGGAACTGACGAGCATCTTCTCGTTCCTGCTGATCGGCTACTGGACCCACCGCAAGGACGCGCGCCGCGGCGCCCGCATGGCCTTCACCGTCACCGCCAGCGGCGGGCTTGCGCTGCTGGCCGGCGTGCTGCTGCTGGGCCACATCGTCGGCAGCTTCGAACTCGACGTCGTCCTGCGCGCCGGCGAGGTGGTGCGCGCGCATCCGCTGTACCCGCTGGCGCTGGGCCTGGTGCTGCTGGGCGCGCTGACCAAGAGCGCGCAATTCCCGTTCCACTTCTGGCTGCCGCACGCGATGGCGGCGCCCACCCCGGTCTCGGCCTACCTGCACTCGGCGACCATGGTCAAGGCCGGCGTCTTCCTGCTGGCCCGGCTCTGGCCCGTGCTGGCCGGGACCGACCTCTGGTTCTGGGTGGTGGGCGGGGCGGGGCTCGCGACGCTGCTGCTGGGCAGCTACGTGGCGATGTTCCAGAACGACCTGAAAGGCCTGCTCGCCTATTCGACGATCAGCCACCTGGGACTGATCACGCTGCTGCTGGGGCTGAACAGCCCGCTGGCCGCGGTGGCGGCGGTCTTCCACATGATGAACCACGCGACCTTCAAGGCCTCGCTGTTCATGTCGGTAGGCATCATCGACCACGAGACCGGCACGCGCGACATGCGCCGGCTCGACGGGCTGTATCGCGCCATGCCGATCACCGGCACGCTGGCCATCGTGGCCTGCGCGGCGATGGCCGGTGTGCCGCTGCTCAACGGCTTCCTGTCCAAGGAGATGTTCTTCGCCGAGACGGTGTTCATCAGCGCGCACCCGGCGGTCGAATACGGCCTGCCGGCGGCGGCCACCCTGGCCGGCGTGTTCGCGGTGGTGTATTCGCTGCGCTTCGGCCACGACGTGTTCTTCGGCCCGCCGCCGACCGACTGCCCGCGCCAGCCGCACGAACCGGTGCACTGGATGCGCGTGCCGGTCGAACTGCTGGTGCTGGCCTGCGTCGTCGTCGGAACCTTGCCGGCGTGGTCCATCGGGCCGCTGCTCGCCATCGCGGCGCAGCCGGTGGTGGGCGGCGCCCTGCCCGACTACAGCCTGGCAGTCTGGCACGGCTTCAACCCGCCGCTGCTGATGAGCCTGATCGCCACCGTCGGCGGCCTGTTCGTCTACCTGCGCTACGCCGCGCGCTTCAAGCAGCGCCGAGGGCGTGGCGCGCCGCTGCTGCAGGGGCTGGACGGCAAGCGCGTGTTCGAGGGCCTGCTCGCGCGGGTCTCGAATGCGGCCCGGCGCGCGACCCACGGGCTCGGCACGCGTCGACTCCAGCCGCAGCTCTTCGCGATGCTGCTGATCGCCGGCCTGGCCGGCTTCGGCTCGGCGTTGATCGTGCCGCTGAGCTGGGGCGACCGCGCCCGCGTGCCGGCCACGCCCGAATTCGTGCTGCTGTGGCTGATCGCGGGCATCTGCGCGATCGGTGCCGCCAACCAGGCCAAGTTCCACCGCCTCGCAGCGCTGGCGATGCTCAGCGTCGTCGGCCTGGCGCAGTGCATCACCTTCGCATGGTTCTCGGCACCCGACCTCGCGCTGACCCAGCTCGCGGTCGAGGTCGTCACCCTTGTGCTGTTCCTGCTCGGCCTGCGCTGGATGCCCAAGCGGGTGGTGCAGGACGACCCGCGCATCGCCGCGCGCGTGGGGTGGCGCCGGCGCCGCGACCTCGTGCTCGCGGTGCTGATCGGCATCGGCCTGTCGGCGCTGTCGTATGCGCTGCTGACGCGGCAGGCGCCGCTGTCGATCTCGCCCTACTTCCTCGACAAGGCGCTGTCCGAGGGCGGCGGTACCAACGTGGTCAACGTGATGCTGGTCGACTTTCGCGCGTTCGACACGCTCGGAGAGATCACCGTGCTGGGGATCGTCGGGCTGACGGTCTACGCGCTGCTGCGGCGCTTCCGACCGGCCCGCGAGGCGATCGAGCCGACCGCGCAGCAGCAGGTGCAGGAAGAAGCCGGCAGCACCGACCTGCTCGACCGCGACGCCGACGGCGACAAGTACCTGCCGCCCTACCTCGAGGTCCCCGCGGTGCTGGTGCGCCTGCTGCTGCCGGTGGCCGGGCTGTTCGCGTTCCACCTGTTCATGCGCGGACACAACGAACCCGGTGGCGGCTTCGTCGCCGGGCTGGTGGTGGCGATCGCCTTCATCACCCAGTACATGGTCAGCGGCACCCGCTGGGTCGAGGCACGCATGCACCTGCGCCCGCCACGCTGGATCGGCGTGGGCCTGCTCATCGCATTGGCCACCGGACTGGGCGCGCTGGCGCTGGGCCATCCGTTCCTGACCACCCACACCGCGCACGTCACCTGGCCCCTCGTCGGCGAGGTCCACCTGCCCACCGCGGCCCTCTTCGACCTCGCGGTCTTCGCGGTGGTGGTGGGCTCGGTCCTGCTGCTGCTCACGGCGCTCGCCCACCAATCCTTGCGCGCCCGCCGGCACAAGACCCCGCGCCCGGCCGCCGGAGGACCGCGCTGATGGAGGGGGTCGTCTCGATCGCGATCGGCGTGATGGCCGGCGCCGGTGTCTGGCTGGTGCTGCGGCCACGGACCTTCCAGGTACTGATCGGCCTGGCGCTGCTGTCGTATGCGATCAACCTCTTCATCTTCAGCGTCGGCAGCCTGGCCATCGACCGCGAACCCATCCTGAAGCCCGGCCTCGCGGCCGACCTGGTGAACTACAGCGATCCGCTCCCGCAGGCGCTCGTGCTGACCGCGATCGTGATCGGCTTCGCCACCACCGCGCTCTTTCTCGTCGTGCTGCTGGCGCTGCGCGGCCTGTCGGGCGGCGACCATGTCGACGCTCAGGAGGAGCGGCCGTGATGGCGCCGGACCACCTGCTGGTGGCACCGATGCTGCTGCCGCTCGGCACCGCCGCGCTGATGCTGCTGCTGGGCGAGGGGCGGCGCAGCCTGAAGGCGGCGATCAACCTGGCCTCGACCCTCGCGGGGCTGGCGATCGCGATCGCCCTGCTGCTCGACGTGACCGGGCGCGGCGCCCCGGCGGCGTTCGGCATCTACCTGCCGGGCAACTGGCCGGTGCCGTTCGGCATCGTGCTCGTCGCCGATCGGCTGTCGGCGCTGATGGCGGTGCTGACGGGCAGCGTCGGCCTGGCGGCGCTGCTGTACGCGCTGGCGCGCTGGCAGCACGCCGGGGCGTACTTCCACGTGCTGTTCCAGCTCCAGTTGATGGGCCTGTACGGCGCCTTCCTGACGGCCGACCTGTTCAACCTCTTCGTCTTCTTCGAGGTGCTGCTGGCGGCGAGCTACGGCCTGCTCCTGCACGGCGGCGGCGGCCGGCGGGTGCGCGCCGGGCTGCACTACATCGCCATCAACCTGGTGGCCTCGCTGCTCTTCCTGATCGGCGTGGCCGTGCTCTATGGCGTGACCGGCACGCTGAACATGGCCGACATCGCGCAGAAGCTGCCCGCCGTGCCGGCCAGCGACCGCGGGCTGCTGCATGCGGGCGCGGCCATCCTGGCGATCGCCTTCCTGGCCAAGGCGGGGCTGTGGCCGCTCAACTTCTGGCTGCCGCCGGCCTACGCCGCCGCCAGCGCGCCGGCCGCGGCGCTGTTCGCCATCCTCACCAAGGTCGGCGTGTACGCGGTGTTGCGCCTGTGGACGTTGTGCTTTCCGGCCGGTGCCGGCGCCTCGGCAGGCTTCGGCGGCGACGTGCTGGTGTGGGGCGGCCTCGCCACGCTGGCCTACGGCGCGGTCGGCATGCTGGCGGCGCAGCAACTCGCGCGCCTGACGGCCTACAGCATCATCGCGTCCTCGGGCACGTTGGTCGCAACGATCGGTTTCGACGTCCCGATATTGAGCGGCGGCGCCCTCTACTACCTGGCCAGTTCGACGCTGGCCGGCTGCGCCCTGTTTCTGCTGGTGGAACTGCTGGAGCGCTCGCGCGAGGTCGACGTCGGACCGCCGCAGATCGACAGCGGCAAGGGCGCGTCGCCGGCGTTCCTCGATCCGCAGCCGCGGCCCGGCAGCAACCTCGACGACGACGAGAAGGCGCTGATCGGCCGCGCCCTGCCTGCCGCCCTCGCCTTCCTGGGCATCGCGTTCACGGTCTGCACCCTGGTGATCGCGGGCCTCCCGCCGCTGTCGGGCTTCGTCGCCAAGCTGGCCATGCTCACTGCGCTGCTCGACCTGCGCACGCCGGCGGCCTGGACGCTCTTCGCACTGCTGATCCTGTCGGGGCTGTTCGCCGCGATGTCGCTGATGCGCGTGGGCATGCGCCACTTCTGGACCGCGCAGGACCGCCCGGCGACGCGCTTGCGCGTCATCGAGACCCTGCCGATCGCCGGGCTGCTGGCCGCGTCGCTGGCGATGGTGCTGCAGGCCGACGACGTGCTGGCCTACACCGGCGCGGCGGCCGAGGCGCTGCACGCGCCGAGCCTCTACATCGACGCGGTGATGGGCGCGCGACCGGTGCCGCGCGTGACGGCGGGCGCGCCATGAAGCGCTGGCTGCCCTCGCCGTGGCTGTCGCTCGCACTGCTCGGCGCCTGGCTGCTGCTGACGCGCAGCTTCGGCGCGGGCCAGTGGCTGCTCGGCATCGCGGCGGCTCTGGCGCTGCCGCTGCTGATGGCGCCGCTGCGTCCACGGCCCGGGCCCGTGCGGCGCTGGGGCGTGCTGCTGCGGCTCATCCTGCGGGTGGGTCGCGACGTGTTGCGCTCGGCGCTCGAGGTGGCGGCCGCGGTGCTGCGCGCGAAGACGCATCCGCCGCGTGGCGCCTTCGTGGTCGTGCCGCTCGACCTGCGCGATGCGCATGCGCTGGCGGCCCTGGCGATGATCACCACCGTGATCCCGGGCACCGTCTGGTCCGAACTCGCCCCCGACCGCAGCGCGTTGCTCGTGCACGTGTTCGACCTCGCCGACGAGACCACGTTCATCGAGCACTTCAAGTCCGACTACGAACACCCGCTGAAGGAGATCTTCGAATGAGCACTGCGCTGTCTCTGGCGATCACCGCCACGCTCTTGCTGTATGCCGTGGCCATCGGCATCGGCGTGTGCCGGCTCTTTCGCGGGCCCAGCGCGCAGGACCGCGTGCTGGCGCTGGACTTCGTCTACGCGGTGGGCATGCTCACGATGCTGGTGCTGGCGATCCGCTACGACAGCGAGATGTACTTCGAGGGCGCGATGCTGATGGTGTTGTTCGGCTTCGTCGGCTCGGTGGCGATGGCGAAATTCCTGCTGCGCGGCGAGGTGATCTGAGCATGCCGCCGCTGGTCGAGATCGTCGTGGCGGTGTTGCTGCTGTTCAGCGCAGCGGTCGTGCTGGTGGCCGCGCTGGGCTTGTGGCGGCTGCCCGACTTCTTCCTGCGCATGCACGCGCCGGCATTGGCTTCCACGCTCGCCGCGTGGGTGGTCGCCCTCGCCTCCATCGTCCACTTCAGCGCGCGCGGCAACGGCGTCGCCCTGCATGTGTGGCTGATCGTCATCGTGCTGGCCATCACCGCCCCGGTCACGACCATCGTGCTGGCGCGCGCCGCCCTGTTCCGCCGCCGCCAGGCCGGTGATCCGCTGCCGCCACCTTTGCAGCGCCGGCACTGAACCCGTGTCGAGTCAGCGGCGCCGAGCCCAGCGCTGCCGACCGTTGACACCGAAACGTCCGCACCGACCCGCCTGGGTCGGCCCGAGCGGATCCGCGCCACCCACCACCCGACGCAGGCCAGCGAGAACCGGCCCGCGAAACTCTCTTCTGGCCCGGAGTAGAGGTAGGACGGGGCTCCGCAGGGTTGATCATCACGTCGCACTGAAGGTGCATTCAACGCCGGAATTTAGAAACCACGCACCGCGGATCCTTTACCTGCATCAATGCAGACAGAACCGCCGGCCGGCAAGTGCCGGAGAGCTTCAGGGCGTCAGCAGAGCGCCTGCAGGGTCGAAGACGCGGACGGTGATGGGAATCGCAGCCCGAACGCTTTGCGTAACGACGCAAAAGTCCTCGTACTGGGCCAGTGCGCGATCCAGTAGACGCAACTCGGCGGCGGCTGCGCTCAGGGTGAGGTCGACGGCCATCGCCTGCACGCGCAAGCGTCCGTGTTCATTGCGCCCCAGCGATGCAGAGACAGACGCCTTGACGCACACCAAATCGTTCTTGAACTTGCGAAGCGAGAAGGTCAGGCTGGCGGCAAGACAGTTTCCGACGGCAGCCATGAGCAGCCTCTCCGAGTCAGGCCCTTGCCCTTCCCCCAGCGGCGGCGTGGCATCGGTGACCAAACCCGGCACCCCTTGAAGCCGGAAATCGATTGTGTATTGATAGGCTCGTCGGGGCGTGAGCTCGACCGGGCCGACCAACTCGTGGGATGGGATGGTTGAGTGCATCGAATGCCTTGAGGCCGCCGCAGGTATTGAAGATCGCCGGGTGACGGGCGCGAGGCGGGACGTCGCGCACGTCCATGCGGTTCGAAAAAGCGGCGGTCGCCATCGCGGCTCACGGCGGTTGGAAGGTGCATTGGGGTGGCACCTATCGTAGGAAGGCGACTCGCACCGCCGCTTGATTTGCATCAAGTCGAGCCGGGCCCTGCGTGTGCACGCCCGCCTCGGTGGGCTTCAGCGTGTGGCGAGCCGCCAGGCGCTGCCCGAGACGCGCGCCTCGATCGCGCTGGCCTCGCAGACGTGGCGACCTGGCGTCGGCGGCGTCACAGGAGCCGCGGCGCGCGGTTCAGGCAACGCTCGCGTGCGCCGCTTCGTGCCGTCCCGCGGCCAGGCCGTGGCCATGCGCCGGCTGCGCGTGGATCAGAAAGGTCTTGCGGGCGTGCGTGTCGCAGGTGCCGCAGGCCGTGGCGACGCGCAGTTCGTCCTGCAGATCCTCGTAGCGGGCGCAGCCGTGGCGTACGGCGCAGGCGATGTCGCGGTCGGAGACGCGGTGGCAGATGCAAACGATCATGGTCCGCAATCTAATGCGAATCATTCTCATTAGCAAGCGTGGAGCGCTTATCCCGGTCCGTTCGTGGGGTCGTCGCGACGCGTCATGCGCCGCGCACCGTCACGACGCGCCGATCTGCGTCTGCAGGTAGTTCGGCTCGCCCACTTTGGCGGCGAGCTCGAGCTGGGTCTCGAGGAAGTCGATGTGTTCCTCGGTGTCGTCGAGGATGTGCTGGAGCAGGTCGCGGCTCACGTAGTCGCGCGACAGTTCGGCCTGCGCGATGCCGTCCTTGATCGTCGCCTGCGCGCCGCGCTCGGACTGCAGGTCGCAGTCGAGCGCCTCGAGCAGCGTCTCGCCGATCAGCAGCTTGCCGAGGTCCTGCAGGTTGGGCAGCGCATCGAGCGTGAACAGCCGGTCCATCAGCGCGTCGGCGTGCTTCATCTCGCCGATCGACTCCTCGTACTCCTTTTTCGCCATCCGCTCGAAGCCCCAGTGCTTGAACATGCGGTAGTGAACGAAGTACTGGTTGATCGCGGTCAGCTCGTTCTTGAGTTGGGCCTGGAGCAGCCGGATCACCAGGGGATCACCTTTCATGAGTCGTCCTTTCGCGTGACGGGTGAGGACGGCAGGGTGAGCCGTCGGCCGGCCATTCTGCGCCGAGGCCACCCGCGGGCGGCCCGCGCTGGCACGTGATCACGGGGCCGCGACGCGCCGATCGCCCGGTGCGGTCCGGCCCCGCCAGGCGATCGGAACGGCATCGCCGGCCGGCTGTCGCGACCGCAACTGGCCGCAGCCGGCGTCGATGTCCTGTCCCGCCGACTGGCGCAGCTTCGTCAGGACGCCCCGACCTTGCAGCGAGCGCGCGAGCTGCTCGGCGCGTCGGGCCGACGGACGCTCGAACGCGTCGCCCTCGACCCGGTTGTACGGAATCAGGTTCATCAGCGCGTACTTGCCACGCAGCAGCCGCACGATCCCGTCCATCTCGGCCTCGGTGTCGTTGATGCCGGCCAGCAGCGTCCACTGGTACTGCACCGGGTAGCCGGTCGCGCGGGCGTACACCTCGGCGCATTCGACCAAGGTTTCGGGCGACAGACGAGGCGCCCGCGGCAGCAGGCGCGCCCGCAATTCGGCCGAGCTCGAGTGCAGCGACAAGGCCAGCGCCGGCCGCACTCGCCCCGACGCCAGCCGCTCGAAGACGCGCGCATCGCCGACGGTCGAAAACACGATGTTTTTGTGGCCGATGCCGGCTTCGGTGCCGAGCAGGTCGATCGCCTCCAGAACGTTGTCGAGGTTGTGCGCGGGCTCACCCATGCCCATGAATACGACCTTGCGGATACCGCCGGGGCGGCGCTGACGCGCCAGCACGACCTGGGCGACGATCTCGGCGCTGCCGAGCTGGCGCAGCAGGCCGTCGCGTCCGGTCATGCAGAACACACAGCCGACCGCGCAGCCGACCTGGCTCGATACGCACACGCCGCCGCGCGGCAACAGGACCGTCTCGACCGACGGGCCGTCGGCCAGGTCGACGAGCAAGCGCGACGACACGCCGTCGCCCGCCGCGTGCTCGCTGCGCACGCGGGCCAGCGCCTGCAGGTCGGCCTCGATCGCGCGCAAGGCCGCGCGCACGCCGAGCGGCAGGAAGTCCTCGGGCTTGCGCTTGCCGCTCGCCTGCGGCAGGGCCTGCGACCACAGGCGCAGGACCCGGTACTGGTGGATCGGCAGGGCACCGGCGTCGTGAAGGCGCTGGCGCAGGTCGGCAATGCGCGTCGGCGGCGGTGACATGGGCGGTGTGGAGGGACGGCGGGGGAGGAGCGACGCTGCCCGGTCTGGCGGTCGGCGAGCGCAGTCCAGTGTACGCAGGCAGCGTCTGTCCATCGTCGATGCAGACGCGCCCGAACGAACCGCGCAGCCGGCGCTCCGCACGCCGGCGGCGCCGTGCCACCGTCGCGGCCACAGGAGACGCGGCTCGCCGCTGGACAGACCGACGCCAGACGTCGCGAGCACGCCAACACGATGGACGACGACGCCATCGCACGCCTCGTCCGGCCCGGGCCGCCGACATGGCCCGCCGTCCGGCGACTGGCCCGCCACGAGCCCGGTCGCCGCCACGTCGTGACCGCCTGGCTGGCCGCCGCACTCATGCTGGGCGCCGGCGCGGCCGCTGCCTTCGATCTGTCGTCACGCCGATCGCCAACGCGTTTTCGAATGCAGCCAGGGTGTTCTCGGGCCGCAGCCCACGCCCGCCGCGGTGCGCCTGAAGACGACCCGGCCTGGACCGACGGCATGCTGCGCCGCGACCATGCGTCGGTGGCGCACATGGTCAAGGCCGCGGGCGGCACGGTCTGGGCACCCCACCAGGCGAGCCTGGACGCCGACGCCGTCAAGCGCGCGCAGCAACTCGGCCTGCAGGTCATCCCGTGGACCGTGAACGAGCCGGCCGACATGCGCCGCCTCATCGACTGGGGTGTCGACGGGATCATCAGCGACTATCCCCGACCGCCTGCGCGAGGCGATGCGCGAGCGCGGACTGGCCCTGCCGGCCGGCGTTCGCCGCTGAGTCCGATGGCGGTCGGCCGCGCAGCAAAATCCGCCCCATGAGTCCTGCACCGAACCGACACTCCGTCCCGCTGCCGGCCCTGCGCGGCGGCCTGCTCGCGCTGGCGGCGGCGCTGCTGTTCGGCATCAGTACCCCGCTGGTGCAGCGCAGCGGCGCCGGGGTGGGCGCCTTCACCACCGCGGCGCTGCTTTATGCGGGCGCGGCATTGGTCGGCGCCCTGCTGCGTCGGCGCGTCGAGCGCGAGGCCCGGCTGCTGCGCAGCGACCTGCCGCGGCTGCTGGCGATGGCCGCGTTCGGCGCGGTGGTCGGTCCGGTCGCGCTGGCCTGGGGGCTGCAGCGCACCAGCGGCACCAGCGCCTCGCTGATGCTGACGCTGGAAGCGCTGTTCACCACCTTGCTCGCCTGGCGGCTGTACCGCGAGACCCTCGATGCACGGGTCGGCGCCGCGATGACCCTGCTGCTGGCCGGCGCCATGGTGTTGGTGCTCGACCGCGGGACCGATGGCGGGACTCACCTGTGGGGGCTGCTCGCGGTGCTCCTCGCCACGCTCGCCTGGGGCATCGACAACACGCTGTCGCGCGCATTGGCCGAGCGCGATCCGGGGCAGGTGGTGCTTGCCAAGTCGGCACTCGGCGCGTCCGCCGCGGCCGTGCTGGCGGTGGCCTCCGGCGAGCCGCTGCCGGCGCCGCTCGCCACGGCGGCCTTGTTCGCAATCGGCGCGACCGGCTACGGCCTGAGCCTGCGCTTCTACCTGCTCGCGCAACGCGCCTTCGGCGCCGCGCGCACCGGCTCGGTGTTCGCCTTCGCGCCCTTCATCGGCGCGGCACTCGCCGTCGCGCTGGGCGACCACTCGGCGGGTTGGCCGATGGCGCTCGGCAGCGCGCTGATGCTGGCCGGCGTGCTGCTGCACCTGGCCGAGTCGCACGGCCACGAGCACGGGCACGAGCCACAGGAGCACGAGCATGCGCACAGCCACGACGACGGCCATCACCCGCATGCTCACGTCCCGATGCCTGCCGGCTCGCACAGCCACCCGCACCGCCACGCACCACAGCGCCACGTCCATCCGCACGTGCCCGACGCGCACCACGGGCATCGGCACTGACCCGGTGGGGCGACCGGGCCAGATCACGGCGGATCGGCCGATGGCGGGCCTTGCGACCGATCCGCCGACGCTGGCAATGACCGCCGGCTCAACGTTGCGGGCGGGTCGGCCGTACCGACAGCCTCGAATCCGAGACGTTCAGCCCGGCGCTTCCGGATCGTCCTTGGGCACCACCGGCCGGCCGGCCGACTGCCAGGCATCGATGCCGCCGTCGAGGAAGCGCGCGTCGACGCCGGCGCCGCGCAGGCGCAGCGCGGTCGAGCGCCCGACCTCGTGGCCGTAGACGCAATAGACCAGCACCGCGCGGTCGGTCGGCAACGCCGCCGCCCAAGTGCCCACCGCCGCCGGATCGCGCCATTGCGCGCCGGGTATGCGGGTGGCGGCAGCGGCGTAGACGCCGGCACGCCGCACGTCGATCAGCAGCGCCCCGGCCACCGCCTCGGGGCCGGCAGCATGCGGCGCGCTGGCGGCGTGCACGGCGGCCTGATAGCGCGCATAGGTGCCGGCCCAGGCGATCGACGCCAGGCCGGCGCCCACGGACTCATGCAGGTCGAGCGCCAGCAGAGGCGTGCCGATTGCGGGCGCGAGTGCGGCGCCCGCTGCGCCGCGATGCACCAACCGTCCGGTTGCCGGATCGAACGCGAGCACCGCCCAGTCCGCCGTGCCCCGCGACGCTTGCGCCACGGCGGTGAGATCGGCGCGCCAGGCCTCGACGCTGCCGAAGCTGGCTTCGAGCGCGAGCCGCATCGCCGGCTCCATCGTGACCCCGTCGCCGCCCCGCGTGGCACGTACCAGATCGGGCAAGGACAGCCAGGCCGTCGGGGATGGGTCGAGGCTCATCGGGCGCTCCTTCAACGCAGCGACGAGATCAGCAGGCCGACGGCTGCGCAGCCGGCGAGCAGTGGCAGGACGCCGAGCTTGTAGCGGAACAGGGCCAGCGCCGCGGCCAGCGCGATCAGCGCCGAGCCGGCATCGAAGCGCCCGCCGTAGCCCTGCGGCCACAGCACGTGGTAGCCGAAGAACAGCGCCAGGTTGAGGATCACCCCGACCACCGCGGCCGTGATGGCCGACAGCGGCGCGGTGAAGCCGAGCTTGCCGTGGGTCGCCTCGACCAACGGGCCGCCCGCCAGGATGAAGACGAACGACGGCAGGAAGGTGAAGAAGGTCACGAGCGTCGCCGCCAGGGCGCCCCCGAGGAACAGCGCGTCGGGCCCGAGCACCTGGCGCGTCCAGCCGCCGACGAAACCGACGAAGGCGACCACCATGATCAGCGGCCCGGGCGTGGTCTCGCCGAGGGCCAGGCCGTCGATCATCTGCGGGCCGGTCAACCAGCCGTGCGCCTCGACCGCGCCCTGATACACATAGGGCAGCACCGCATACGCACCGCCGAAGGTGAGCAGCGCCGCCTGACTGAAGAACAGGCCCATCTGCGCCAGCGTGCCCTGCCAGCCGACGCTCGCCAGCAGCGCCGCCATCGCGACCGCCCAGAGCACGAGGCCGGTCGCCAGCACGCGGAGCAGCCGCCCGCGTGCGTAGCGCGCGTGCGGCGGCGTCGGCGTCGCGTCGTCGATCAGCGCCGGCCCGTAGCTGGCGCGCGACCCGGCCTGGGCGCCGCCGAGCGCGAACACCTGCGGCCAGCGGCGGGCGCCCCAGTGACCGATCAGCCCGGCCGCCAGCACGATGGCCGGAAATGGCGTGTCGAAGGCGAAGATGGCGATGAAGGACGCCGCCGCGATGCCCCACATCCAGCGGTTCTTGAGCGCACGGGTGCCGATGCGGTGCGCCGCGTGCAGCACCAGCGCTGTCACCGCCGGCTTGATGCCATAGAAGAGTCCTGCCACCACCGGCACATCGCCGTACCGCAGATAGACCCAGCTCAAGCCGATCAGGATGAAGAGCGAGGGCAGCACGAAGAGCAGGCCCGCGACCAGCCCGCCGACGGTGCGGTGCATCAGCCAGCCGATGTAGGTGGCGAGCTGCTGCGCCTCGGGCCCGGGCAGCAGCATGCAGTAGTTGAGCGCGTGCAGGAAGCGCTGCTCGCTGATCCAGCGCCGCCGCTCGACCAGCTCCGTGTGCATGATCGCGATCTGCCCGGCCGGGCCGCCGAAGCTGATAAAACCGAGCTCGAGCCAGAAGCGCAGCGCCTCGCCGAAGCCGACCGGCGCCGGCGCGGAATCGGGCACCGCGGCCGGCGCGGAAAGCGTCGCGTCGCTCACACCGCGCCCCGCGCACCCGGGGCCGGCGCCGCATAAAGCGCGTCGAAGACCTGCCCGGCCGCCGCGGCCAGCGCATCGTCGTCGGCCTTCAGCTCGCGCAGGCCGGCCAGCACGCTCTCGAGCCCGGCCGCCTCGGCGACCGGGATGCCGCCGGCATCGAGGTAGTGGACGGCGCCGCCGATGCGTTGCAGGCGCGCATCGCCATCGAGCCCGAAGCTGGCGAGCAGCACCTCGAAAGTGACTCGAGCGCCGGCGTGGCTGAAGCGCGCCCCGTCGTAGTCGTAGCCGAGCGCGCCGCGCGGCGGCGGGGTGCTGCCGGCCGGGTCGGCCAGCCAGAGGAACTCGGCCTGCGGATCGACGAAGCGGCGGATCAGCCACGCCGACGCGAGCCGGTCGACCCAGGGCCGCGTCCGCGTGGCCCAGCGTCGGCCCTGGAACTTGCGCGCATCGAGGCGTGCGATGCCCGGGTCGGCACGCGCAGTGGGCTCGCCCGACGCGTAGGTCGCATCGACGGCGACGCGCAGCGCGTCGAGCACGGTCTGCGCCTGCGCGGCCGCGGCGCCGGGGTAATGGTCGGTGCGCTGCACCGCCTGCAGGGCGTCGGCCGCAGCGCGCAGGCGGCGCCGGGCCTCGGCCTCACCCAGCGTACCGAGGGCGGGCTGCCACCCCGCCAGCTCGTCGCGCCACTGCGCATAGGCGTCGCTGCGGTCGAAGAGCGCGAGCAGGTCGTCGCGCTGCGCGGTGTCGGTCGGCGCCAGTGCCATGACCATCGCCGTGCCGCCGTGCTGACGCACCTCGTCGGCCAGCGGCTCGAAGCGCTCGCGCTGCTCGGCAGGCAGCAGATAGGCGCCGTCGCGCAGGGCCGCGCAACCGAGCGCCTTGAGCGCGCGCCAGACGCGGACCCGCACCGCGTTCGGCTGGGTCGGCAGGGTGAGGA
>JBDSZM010000164.1:0-4537 GCA_039925165.1 Burkholderiaceae bacterium | reverse complement strand
TTGTGCGGCGCCGAGAACTTGCTGAAGTTGATCTTGCCGTCCTGCGGCTTGCGGCGCTCGCTGATGTCGAGGTCGCACATGATCTTGATGCGCGCGATCAGCGCGCTGCGGTAGTTGGGCGGCAGCTCGAGGTAGGTGCGCAGCAGCCCGTCCTTGCGAAAGCGGATGCGGATCTTCTCGCGCCCCGGGTAGCTCTCGATGTGGATGTCGGACACGCCCTCGCGGTGCGCTTCGATCACCATGTTGTTGATCAGCCGCACCAGCGAGTTGTCGCTCTGTTCGATCGGCTTGTCGTCCTCGGCCAGGTGGCCTTCCTTCTCGAGCGTCTCGACCAGCTTGTCGGTCGCGATCTCGCTGTCGACCCCGCCCGAGCCCAATGTCGGTCGCTGGGCCGACGCGCCGCCGATGCGCTCGTAGGCGGCGTGCAGCGCGGCCTCCAGCGAGGCGCTGTGGGCCAGCACCGGCACCACCTTCATCTGCGCGTTGAACTCGACCTCGTCGACCGCGGCACGGCGGCGCGCCGGGTCGTCCATCGCGACCACCAGCCGGCCTTCGCGCACCAGCAGCGGCATCACCTGCAGGCGCAGCGCGACGCTGTACGAGAGGCGGCGCAGCGCATCCGGCTCGACCGGGAAGACGTCGAGGTTGACGAGCGGGTAGCCCATCTTGCGGGCCAGGGCGGTCTGCAGGTCTTCGGTCGAGACCACGCCCATGCGCACCAGCAGCTCGCCGAGTGGCACGCTGCGGTTGTTCTTCTGCTGTTCGAGCGCGTCCTGCAACTGCTGCGCCGTCACCATGCGCAGCGAGACCAGGGCTTCGCCGATGCGCACCAGCGGCATCTTCGACTGGCGTTCGATCGCTTCCAGCAGTTGCTCCGACGAGACCACCTGGCGCATCACCAGGATGTCGCCGACCTTCTGTTGACGCATCCGCTCCTGCGCATCCACCGCCTGTGCGACCTGTTGCGGCGTGACCCTGCGCTGCGCCATCAGCACCTCGCCGATGCGCGGGCCGATCTCGCAGGCGTCATAGGCCTGGCGCGGCACGAACAACCGCAGCACGGCGCCGGCCTCGCCCTGCGGCGGAAACAGGAAGAGCCCGTAGTCGGTCTCGACATGGCCGATCGTCGAGCCGGTCAGATCGCCGCCGGCCTTGAGTGTCAGCCGGTAGCTCGACGGCTCGGGCTGCGACAGGGCCGCGAACTGCGAGTCCGACTCGGACGGCGTCGACGGCTGCAGCACGGTCATCAGCGTCAGGCTGCGGAACTGGTCGAAGCGCAACGGCAGGGTGGTGCGCGCCGGCGGCAACTGCACGTGGGCGACGCGCTCCTGCGGCACGAAGAAGGTCAGGCGCCCGACCATGCGTTTGTCGTTGGTGCCGATGATCTGGCAGGCAACCGGCTGGGTCAGCTCCAGCGGTGCCGGATAGATCGCGTACGGCGGGGTCGGCCAGGCGAAGACCTCGGGGCCGAGCTTGCCAGCGTCGGTGCCGCTCTCGCCGCTGCCCGTATCGGGCGCATTCCAGGTGAGCGGGCTCAGCATCTCGGACATGGGCTTCCTCGGTGGGGCGGGTCCACGGCTGCGCATGCGAATGACGGCAACCAGGTCCCGGCACGATCATCGGCCCGCCGGCGTGGCGGCAGTGCCATGAATTGAGGCCTTCGAAGCGGTCACTTCGCCGCTTTGCCGCACCGCGCCGGGCCGGGCGCACCCCCGAGGCTGCGCCTCAGCCGCGCATCTGCGCCGGCAGGAAGGTCACGATCTGCGGCACGACGTAGATCAGCGCGATGGCGCCGATCATGAGGAAGAAGAACGGCAGCGTGACCTTGGCGACCCAGCCGATCTCGCGCCCGGTCATGCCTTGCAGGACGAACAGGTTGAAGCCGACCGGCGGCGTGATCTGCGCCATCTCGACCACCAGCACGACGAAGATGCCGAACCACAGCGGGTCGATGCCGGCCTTCTGCACCGTCGGCAGGATCACGCCCATGGTCAACACCACCATCGAGATGCCGTCGAGGAAGCAGCCGAGCAGGATGAAGAAGAGCATCAACGCCAGCAGCAACTGGAAGCGCGTGAGGCCGAGGGTCGCGATCCATTCGGCCAGGTGACGCGGCAGGCCGATGTAGCCCATGCTGAGGGTCAGGAAGGCGGCGCCGGCGAGGATCAGCGCGATCATGCAGTACAGCCGGGTGCCGCCGAGCAGCGACTCCCGAAAGGCCTGCCAGCTGAGGGTTCCCTGAACCGCCGAGATCGCGAGCGCACCCACCACGCCGATGCCGGCCGCCTCGGTGGCCGTCGCGATGCCGACGTAGATGCTGCCCAGCACCGCGGCGATCAGCAGCATCACCGGGATCAGATGGCGCGACTCGTGCAGCTTTTCCTGCAGGCTCATGCGCCGATCGGCCGGCGGCACCAACTCGGGGTGGCGCAGCGCCCACCACACCAGGTAGCCGGAGAACAGCAGCGCGAGCAGGATGCCCGGCAGCACGCCGGCGATGAACAGCTGCGCGATCGAGACGTCGGCGCTGACGCCGTAGACGATCATGATGATCGAGGGGGGAATCAGCAGCCCGAGGGTGCCGGCGCCGGCCAGCGAGCCGACCGAGATGCCGTCCGGGTAGCCGCGCCGCTTCAGCTCGGGCAGGCTCATCTTGCCGATCGTCGCGCAGGTCGCGGCACTCGACCCGGAGACCGCCGCGAAGATGGCGCATCCGACCACGTTGACGTGCAGCAGCCGCCCCGGCAGCGATTGCATCCACGGCGCCAGGCCGCGGAACATGTCCTGCGAGAGCCGGGTGCGAAACAGGATCTCGCCCATCCAGACGAACAGGGGCAGGGCGGTCAGGGTCCAGCTCGAGGCCGAACCCCAGATGGTGACGGCCATCGCATCGCCGGCAGCGCGCGAACTGAACAGCTGCATGCCAATCCAGGCCACGCCGCTGAGCGTGAGTCCGATCCAGACCCCGCTGCCGAGGATCAAGAACAGCGCGACGATCAGCAGCGCGGTGACGGACAGGTCACTCATTGCGGGTCGCCTCGGTGCTCACCGGTGCCACGCGCCGGCCTTGCAGTTCGAGCACCAGTTCGTCGATGAAGGCGATCAGCAGCACCAGCGTGCCGGCGGCCATCGCGAGTTGCGGGATCCAGAGTGGCGTCGCATCGTTGCCGGTCGAGATGTCGTGGAAGACGTACGACTGCCACGACAGGCGGGCCGCGTACCAGGCGCCGAGGCCCGCCAGCAGCACCGCGCAGATCAGCGCCCACACCTCGACGGCGCGCCGGGCCCGACCCCGCAGCGCCGACAGCAACAGCGTGACGCGGATGTGCTCGCCGCGCTTGAGGGTGTGGGCGAGTGCGAGGAAGCCCGCCGCCGCCATCAGGTAGCCGGCATAGGCGTCGGTGCCGGGGACGTGGAAATGCAGCTGACGGCTCACGACGGAGAGCAGCACCATCGCCAGCAATCCCACCATCGACAGCGCTGCCAGCCAGGCCGCACCGGCGTACAGGCCGTCCAGGGCCTTGCGCACGGCCCCGCCTTACTTCATGTAGGCGTCGACGACCTGCTTGCCTTCCGGGCCGGCCTTTTCGAGCCACTCCTTCAGCATGGTGTCGCCGACCTTCTTCATGTCGGCCTTGAGCTGCGCGCTCGGCGGCAGGATCTGCATCCCGGCGCCCTTGAGCTTCTCGAGCGTCTCGGTGTTGGCGCGCTGGCTCGCGGCCCAGCCGCGGGTCTCGGCCTCGGCGCCGGCCTTGAGCACCGCCTGCCGGGTGGCCGGGTCGAGCGCGTCGTAGGCCGCCTTGTTCATGATGACGGCATTCTTCGGCAGCCAGGCCTGGGTGTCGTACCAGTACTTGACGTGCTCGTAGAGCTTGCTGTCCCAGCCGGTCGAGCCCGAGCTCATCATGCTTTCGGTGACGCCGGTGGCGAAGGCCTGGCTGACCTCGGCCGCCTGCACCGTGACCGGCTGCGCGCCGACCAGCTCGGCGATGCGCGCGGTGGCCGGGCTGTAGGCGCGCCACTTGATGCCCTTGAGATCGGCCGCCGAAGCGAGCGGCTTCTTCGAGTAGATGCCCTGCGGCGGCCAGGCCACCGCATACAGCAGCATGATTCCCTGCTCGCCGAGCTTCTTGTCGAGCAGCGGCTTCTGCGCCTTGTAGAGCTTCATCGCGGCGTCGTAGCTGTCGGCCAGGAAGGGCAGGCCGTCGGCACCGAAGATCTGCCATTCGTTCTGGTAGTTGACGAGCAGGATCTCGCCGAGCTGGGCCTGCCCGCCCTGCACCGCGCGCTTGATCTCGGGCGCCTTGAACAGCGAGGCGTTGGCGTGCACCGTGATCTTCAGCTTGCCGGCGGTCGCCTTGTCGACGTCGGCCGCGAACTGGGTCAGGTTCTCGGTGTGGAAGTTGGTCGCCGGATAGGCCGCGGGCAGATCCCACTTGGTCTGGGCGAAGGCGCTGCCGCCGAAGGCGAGGGCGGCAGCGAGCAGGGCGTGTCTAAATTTCATGGTGGCTCCGGGAGAATACGGGGATGGACAGGA
>JBDSZM010000163.1:0-5246 GCA_039925165.1 Burkholderiaceae bacterium | reverse complement strand
GCCGGATCGATGGCGCCGTCGAGCGCCAGGCCGAGCGGCACCACCTGCAGGTTCTTGCGCGGCAGCAGCGTCGCCGGATTCGAGACGAAGGTCGTGTTGCCGCTCAGCTGGACGCTGTATTCGGACGCGCCGAGGACGGTCGCGCGGATGCACTCACCGGCCGGCAGCAGCGGCCACGGCAGCGCGCCGGCATCGAGCCGCTCGCGGATGGCGTGACCCAACAGCTTGCCGAGGTCGTTGAAGTCGCGCGACTCGCGACCGTAGACATATTCGCCCACGCCGCCCGAGAACATCACGCCGGCGATATCGGTCAGCGGCGGCAGCGGGTCGGTCAGCATCAGCTCGGCATGGTCGGCGTCGGTGGTGCGGCCGGTCAGCGTGCGGACCAGCGCATCGGCCATGCTGCTCGCCACGCGCTGCAGGTCGCCGCGCGGCGCGAGGCTGCCGAGCTGCCAGTCGTAGCCGGCGCGCCGCGCGTGGTCGCGACCGGCCGGGTCGAGCCGGCTGATGCGATCCTGCGCATCGACCACGAGCAGCCGACCGCCCAGGTGCACCGCCGCGCTGGCCTTGAGCTCGCCGTGGTCGACCAGACCGAGCTTGGTGGTGCCGCCGCCGATGTCGACCACCAGGATCCGGTTCGCCGCGTCGTACGAGCGGCGCGCCGCGCCCGAGCCGTAGACCGCGAGCATGCATTCCATGTGGTGCCCGGCGGTGGCGCAGACGAACTCGCCGCCCTGCTCGGCCAGCACCCCAGCGATCGCCTGCCCGTTCTCGCGCCGCAGCGCCTCGCCGGTCAGGATGACGGCGCCGGCATCGACATCGTCGGCGTGCAGGCCGGCCTCGGCGTAGGCGCCCTCGATGATCGCGGCCAGCGCGCGCGCATCGATCAGGGTCTCGCTGGCGTAGGGCGTGAGCAGGCTCGGCGACTGGTAGATCGGCTCGCGCGAGATCACCACGTAGCGGGTCGAGAGCTGGTCGGCGACGCGGGCCAGGTGGATCTTCGAGAACGCGACCTGGGTCCCGGCCGAGCCGATGTCGATGCCCACGCTGGTGAGCACCACGTTGTCCTGCACCCACAGCGCGTGGTCGCCGGCCCCGGGCTCGGTGCCGAAGTCGTCGTGATCGTGGTCGTGGTCGCCGCCATCGCCGTGGTCGTGGCCTTCGTCGAGCGCGCCGTAGCGGTGATCGGCAAGGCTGTGCGGGGCGGAGGTCGGGCGGTCGTCGGTGGCCATGGCGGAAGGCGTCGGTGCGGCGGGTCGGGGCCGGTCAGTAGAAGGCGTCGAAATGGGTCTGCTCGGTCGGCACGCCGGCATCGACCAGCATCCGCTGCACCGCGGTGGCCATCGCGGGCGGGCCGGCGAAATAGACCTCCATCCCGGCCAGATGCGCGCCGATCCGCTGGCGCACCTCGTCGTGGACGAAGCCGATCGGGCCGGCCCAGGCGTCGACGGCGTCCGGTGCCGACGGGTTCGACACCGCCGCGACATAGCGGATGCGCTCGGCCGCACCGGGCAAGGCGCGCAGCAGGTCCTCGCCGCAGACATCGGCCGGCGTGCGCGCGCCGTAGAAGAAATGCAGCGCGCGGCCATCGAGCCGCGGCTCGGCCAGCGCGCCGCGCGCGATCGACAGCATCGGTGCGAGGCCCGAGCCGCCCGCGATGCAGACGATGTCGCGCGGCGCCTCGCGGCGCAGCCAGGCCATGCCGTAAGGTCCGTCGATCTCGACGCGCGCGCCGATCGGCAGCGCGTCGAAAAGCGCCGCGCTGCCCTGCCCGTTCGGCACACGGCGGACCTGGAACTCCCAGACGCGTCCCGACTCCGGGTCGTCGCCGACCACGTTGCTCATCGACCAGGCGCGCGGACCGGTCACGCCGGGCAGATACGCCAATGCGTACTGGCCGGGCTCGAACCGCACCGGCTCGTCGAGCCGGAAGCTGAACTCGTGCAGGTCGTGGGTCAGGTCGCGCCGCGCCTGCAGCACCGCGCCGACATGCCGCGGCAAGTGCGGCGGCGCGCAGCGCGGCTCGAGGCGCAGCTTGATGGTGCAATCGGTGCGCGGCTCGGCCTGGCAGCCCAGGTAGCGCTTGCGCTGCCGGTCGCGTTCGGTCCAGGCCGGCGCCTGCGCCCAGCGCATCGCGACCTCGCCCTCGACCAGTTCGAACTTGCAGTTGGCGCACGAGCCGACGTTGCACTCGTACGGGAACGCGATGCCGGCACGTTGCGCCGCGCGCAGCACGGTGTCGTCGGCCGCGCAATCGAACGCGACGTCGCTGCCGGCCACGCGGACCCGGAACTGCTGGCCGGCCATGACGTCAGCGCGGCGGACGGAAACCGAGCCGCGTCGAGATCGCGTCGGCGGTGCCGATCACCTGCGGCGCGAGACTGCGCAGGTCGCGCTTGTTCAGGCGCTGGATCGGGCCGGCGAGGCCGACCGCGGCGACCACCTTGCCCGAGATGTCGCGGATCGGTGCGCCGACGCCACGCATCCCGACCTCGCTTTCTTCGTCGTCGATGGCGTAGCCCTGCTGGCGCACTTCCTCGAGCGTGCGGCGCAGCGCGGCGACGTCGGTGTTGGTGCGCGGGGTGCGGGCGAGCAGGCCTTCCTCGATCACCGTGTCGAGCATCTCGGGCGGGCCGAAGGCCAGCATCGCGCGGCCTTCGCAGGTGCAGAACGCCGGCTTGCGGGTGCCGATGTACGAGCGGATGCCGATCGCCTGCGAGGTCTCGAGGTTGTACAGATACATGATCGAGGTCTGCGCCAGGATCGCCAGGTGCACGCCCTCCTGGGTCTTGTCGCGCAGCGCGCCGAGCAGCGGCCGCGCCTGGTTCGAGACGTCCATGCGCTGGCGCACCAGGGCGCCGAGGCTGAACAGCGACAGGCCGAGGCGGTAGCGGCCGTTCTCGGGGTTCTGTTCGAGGAAGCCTTCGGCGGCGAGCGTCACCGCCAGGCGGTGCACCGTGCTCTTGGCCAGACCGAGCCGTTTGGCCAGGCTGCTGATGCCGATCTCGGCCTCGTTCTCGGAGAACACCTTGAGCACCAGCAGAGCCGAGGTAACCGAGGACAGCCGACCGGTCGCGGGGTTCTTGCGCAGCGGCTGGGCTAGCGGCATGTCCATCGGTCTATCCTATCCGAGTTTTCTCTTATGCGGAACCCCGTTCTTCCACGGGGAACGTCGGCCCGCGACCTCCAGCGGCCGGTGCACGCCCTTCAATAGAGCCCTGGAACCCAGCGCCGGACCCGGCCGAGATAGTCCCGGTACGGCGCACCGAACAGCGCCAGCAGGTGTCGCTCGTCGGACCGGACCCGGCGGTCGAACCAGACCGCATGGGCAGCGAAGACCAACCACGCGACGCCCGACAGCCCTACCGCGAGACCGGCGAAGAAGATCAGATGACCGAGGTACATCGGGTTGCGCGTCAACCGGTACGGGCCATCGTCGACCAGTCGCTCGGGTGGATTCGAAAGCCCCGGCCCGCCGCCGCCACGCGCCGTGCGCAGACCGCCGACCCAGCGGTATTGGGCATAGCCCCAGACGAGCAGCGGCAGCCCCCACGGATTGAGCTGCGGCCAGCCGCGGTCGAGCACCGATTGCAGCGCGAGCAGCAGCAGCGGCCAGACGATGAAGGTGCGGTTCGACGTGCTCTCGAGCCAGCGCGTCGCCCGACGCACCAGCGGCCGCTGCCCGACGATCCCGCTCACGCCACCGCCGCCTCGCCCTTGGGCATCAACAGGATGAAGAGGTTGGCGCACACGATGGTCGCGGCCAGGAAATAGAAGGTCGCCTGCAGGCCCCAGCGGTCGGCGATCAAACCGCCGATGAGCGGCGCGATCGAGGCGCCGAGCGACTGCGCGCCGAACAGGATGCCGATGCTGCTGCCGCCCATGTTCCTCGGGGTCGACTCGATGATCCAGGCCTGGATGACCGGCCGGATCGCATAGAGGAAGAAACCGAGCACCGCGATGAAGGCGACGAAGAGCGGGCTGCGACCGGCCACCGCCATGCCGAGCAGGACCAGCGCAGTCATCGCCATGCTGACGCTCATCACGCTGCGCCGGCCGAGCCGGTCCGACAGGTGGCCGGCCAGCGGCGCGGCGGCCAGGCCCGCGGCCTGCAGCGCGAACATGGCAGCGCCGATCAGGAAAGGCGAATAGTTCAGTTCGCGCGCGAGGTACAGCGGCAAGAACGTCAGAAGTGCCATCTGCGTCATCGAACGAAACGCGCCGCTGGTCGACAGCAGCATCAGGCTGCGGTTGCGCGCCAACTGGCGCAGGCCGCGCTTGTAGTCGGCAAGAGACTGCGGTGGCAGATCGTCGGCCTCCACCTTGGCCGCGCTGCCTTTGCGCCCAAGCCTGAGCGTGCCGAGAAACACCAGCAGGACCAGCGACACGACGAGGCCGGGAACCACGTTGAGCACCACCACTTCGCGCCATGTCAGCACCGCCAGCAGCGCGCCGACGACCAGCGGTGCGACCGCGTCGCCAGCGTTGCCGCCCATGCCGTGCAGCGAGAGCACGAGGCCCTTGCGGTCGGGAAAGCGCCGCGCCAGCGTCGGTATGGCGGTCGGGTGCCACAGGCTGTTGCCCACGCCGACCATCGCGACGCAGCCGAGCAGCATCAGGTAGCTGTGGGTGAAGCTCATCAGCAGGTACGGAAATCCGACCCAGAACAGCGAGATCGCCATCAGCAGGCCCTTGCGCCCGACCGTATCGACCAGCACCCCGCCCGGCACGTTGGCGACCGCGCCGGCGATGTACTGGCAGCTCATCACCAGGCCGATCTGGCTGAACGACAGGCCGAGCTCGTTGCCGATGATCGGCAGCAGCAGATAGAAGGTCGCCGGGTACCAGTGGGTGAGCGAGTGCCCGAGCGTGATCAGCCAGACCTCGCGGAACGGGTTGCCGGCGCGCGCGTCGGCAAGGGCGGTCTGAGTCATGGCGGACGACTCCCGGCAGAGGTCAGCGGCCGGCCTTCTTCAGGACCGTATCGTCGAACAGCTTGCTCCACTTCTCGGCCTCGTCGAGACTGCGGATCGGATCGGTGATCGCGATTTTCACGCCCTTCAGCGGCGAGGCCACCTTGGTGTTGGTGGGCACGTAGTCGAGCCCGACCATCAGCGGCTGCGCATCGGTCAGCATGTACTCGTGGAACAGCAGCGCCGCCGCCGGGTGCGGCGCCTTGCGCGCCACGCCGATGGCGTTCGAGCGCGCGATTGCCGGCTCGATCGCGAACCACTCGACCGGCGCGC
>JBDSZM010000162.1:0-9949 GCA_039925165.1 Burkholderiaceae bacterium | reverse complement strand
TGGGTATAGATCGTGGTGGTCGAGATGTCGGCGTGGCCGAGCAGCATCTGGACCGCGCGCAGGTCGGCGCCGTGGTTCAGCAGATGGGTCGCGAAAGCGTGGCGCAGGGTGTGCGGCGACAGCGGCGCGGTGATGCCGGCACGCAGGGCGTGGGCCTTGACGAGCTTCCAGAACATCTGGCGCGTCATGGCGGCGCCGCGCGCAGTGACGAAGAGCGCGTCGGTCGACTGGCCGGCCAGGATGTCTGCCCGCGCTTCTTTCTGGTAGCGCAGTAGCCAGGCATGGGCCTCCTCGCCGAACGGCACCAGCCGCTCCTTCGAGCCCTTGCCGGTAGCGCGCAGCGCGCCTTCGGAAAGGCTCAGGTGCACGGTCTTCAGGCCGACCAGTTCGCTCACGCGCAAGCCGCTCGCGTACATCAGTTCGAGCATCGCTCGGTCGCGCAGGCCGAGCGGGGTCGCCACATCGGGCGCGCCGAGCAGCGCCTCGACCTGCGCCTCGCTCAGCGTCTTGGGCACGCGCAGCGCCTGGCGCGCGCCGAGCAGCTTCAAGGTCGGATCGGCCTGCACGATGCGCTCGCGCAGGGCCCAGCGGAAGTAGCGCCTGAAGACCGTCAGGCGCCGGTTGCTGCTGCTCGGTTGGCTGCCGGCGTGGCGCACGACGGCATAGGCCCGCAGATCGACTTCGGTCGTGCCGTCGATCGACCGGGCCTGCGTGCCGGCCAGCCAGCGGGCGTACATCGCCAGGTCGCGCCGGTAGGCCGCCAGGGTGTTGGACGACAGCCCGTCCTCGATCCACAGCGCCTCGAGGAAGCGGTCGATGGCCTCGGTCGAGGCAGCCACGGTGGCGTCGCTCGCCTCAAGGCCGGCCGGCGCGCCCGCGCTCACTCGAGCTTGAGCTTCTGCATCGCCACGACCTTCTTGTAGACCTCGAACTCGGCCGCGACCTGGGCCGCGAACTGCTCGGGCGTGTTGCCGACGACGATGGAGCCGGTGTCCTCGATGCGCTTGCGCACGGCCGGGTCTTCGAGCGTCTTGCGCACCGCCGCGTTGACCTTCTCGACCACGTCTTTGGGCAACCCCTTCGGCCCGTGGATGCCGTAGTAGGCCATCCGGTTGACCGGCTCGAGGCCGACTTCCTTGAACGTCGGAACGTTGGGCAACTGGCTCAGCCGCTGCGGCGCTGCGACCACGATCGCGATCAGCCGGCCTTCCCTGATGAAGGTCAGTGCCGAGGGGATGTTGTCGAACACGATCGGCACTTGCCCAGCAACCGTGTCGTTGAGAGCCGGGCCGGCGCCGCGGTACGGAATGTGGGTGATGAAGGTGCCCGACAGACTCTTGAAAAGCTCGGTCTGCAGGTGGCCGATGCCGCCGGTGCCCGAACTCGCGTAGCTGTACTTGCCCGGGTTCTTCTTGAGCTCGGCGATGAAGCCCTTGTAGTCGCGCGCCGGAAAGCTCTGGTGCACCGCCACCACGTTGGGCGTCGCCGCCACGTTGACGATGTTGGTGAAGTCGTTGATCGGGCTGTAGGCGATGCGCGGATTGATCGCCGGATTGGCGGCGGTGGTCGACACCGTGGCCATGCCGAGCGTGTAGCCGTCGGGCGTCGCGCGCGAGATCTCGAGCGCGCCGATCGAACCGCCGCCGCCGCCGCGGTTGTCGACGATGAAGGTCTGGCCGAGCGCGGCGCTGATCTTTTCGGACAAGACGCGAGCGACGATGTCGGTGGTGCCACCGGGTGCAAACGGCACGATCAGCCGAACCGGCTTGCTCGGGTAAGCGGCCTGGGCGCGCACTGGCAGGGCGTCAGTGACCAGGGCGCCGGCGGCGCTGGCAATGAGGGTTCGGCGTTGCATCGTGGTTCGCAAGCTCCGTGATGGGCGGTTGAAGGGAGACAAGGCGGCCGGCCGCGTACGGATTGGATGTCGACTTCACGGTGACCGATCGCCCCCCCGGAATGGACGACACCATACAGGGCGGCACCGAGGCCGCGCCGCACCCCGGGAGTTGCGGGCTCCCGACCGCATCGGCGATTGTTCGCAGGGCGGCTGGCACACTCGTCCCGATGTCGACCGCCTTGCTGCTGCTGCCGGATTTTCTGCTGATCGGTCTCGGCTGGCTGCTGTGCCGGCATACGAGCTTGAACCGCACGCTGTGGGACGGCATCGAGCGGCTGGTCTACTACCTGCTGTTTCCGATCCTGCTGTTCAACTCGATCCTGAAGAGCCCGCTGCATCCGGCGCAGACGCTCGAGCTGGCCGGCGCCGGTGTCGGCACCATCCTGTGCGGCATCGTTCTGGCCTACGGACTGCGCCGCCTGCCCGGGGTCGATCCGAAGCTGCATGCCGCGGCGGCGCAGGTCGCGTTCCGCTTCAATTCGTACATCGGGCTGGCGCTGGCCGAGCGGCTGGCCGGCGCGAACGGCTTGGCCTGGATGGCGCTGCTGATCGCCCTGTGCGTGCCGCTGTGCAACGTCGCCGCGGTGTGGCCGATGGCGCGCCACGGCGGGCACCACTACGGGCGCGAACTGCTGCGTAACCCGCTCATCATCGCGACAGTCGCCGGCCTCGCGGCCAACCTGGCCGGCCTGGTACTGCCCGACCCGGTGACGACCAGCCTGCAGCGCATCGGCCTGGCTGCCCTGCCGCTCGGTCTGATGGCGGTCGGTGCCGGTCTGGCATTGGGCGGACTGCGGCTGGCGCCCGGCCTGGCCGTGCTGCTGATGGGACTGCGCCATGTCGCATTGCCGATGGCGGCGATCGGGTTCGCGCTGGCGCTGGCGCTGCCGATCGAGCAACGTCAGATCGTGGTCGCGTTCGGCGCCCTGCCCACCTCCGCCGCCGCCTATGTGCTGGCGGCGCGCCTCGGCGGCAACGCGGTTTATGTCGCCGGCCTGGTGACGGTGTCGACCATTCTGGCGATGATCACGCTGCCGCTGTGGCTCGCGCTGGCGGGCCGCTGGTGAGCCCGACCGAGCGCGTACCGGACACGCCGGCCCCACCCGAGGAGCTTCGATATGAACCGATCGCTTGAGCCCTTGCCGCGCCGCCGCGCGCTGCGCTGGGTCGCTGCATTGGCGGCCCCCGCCTTCGTGCCGGACCTGCGCGCGCAGGAGCGCCTGCGGCCGACCCCGGCGCAGACCGAAGGTCCGTTCTATCCGCTCGAGTACCCGGCCGACAGCGATGCCGACCTGCTGGTGCAAGGAGCGGTCCGCTACACCCAAGGCATCGCCACGCAACTGAGCGGCGGGGTGCGCGACACCGCCGGGCGGCCGTTGCGCGACGCCGTGGTCGAGATCTGGCAATGCGACCAGCAGGGCCACTACCGCCACCCGGGCGATGGCGGACGGGCCGACCCCGCATTCCAGGGCTACGGCCGGGCGGTGGCCGATGCGTCGGGCGCCTACCGCTTTCGCACCCTCCGCCCGGTGCCCTACAGCGGTCGCACCCCGCACATCCACGTCAAGGTGCGGCTCGGTGCGCGCGAGCTGCTGACCACCCAGCTCTATGTCGACGGCGACCCGGGCAATCCGGGCGACGGGCTGTGGCGACGCCTGTCGGCGGCCGACCGGAGTGCCCTCACGGTGCCGTTCGCAGCGGACGGCGCGCAGGGCAGCGTCGCCCGCTTCGACATCGTGGTCGCGACCGGCTGACCCACCCGTCCGGCGCCGTGACCCGGCGGCGTCCGACAGCCCTATCGTCCGTCGTGCCTCCTCCGGACGACGGTGGCGGCGCCAGACTGGCGCCATGTCGCGCGACCCCCTTCCACCGCAGCCCGATCGCCGTCGCACGCCGGCCTCGGTGCCGACGATCTGCATCGACAGCCGCAGTGGCGGCGGCGTGGTCTGGCGTTCGTGCCTGGAAGCGAGGCCCGGTCCGAACGCCGAGAACCTGGCGGTCGACACCAGCCATTGCGGCCAGGCGCTGGCATGCGTCGGCGCTGGCGCGGGTGGCGAACCGGCTGGCGCAAGCCCGGGGCAGTGGGCGCTGTATATCGGCGCCTGCCCCAGCCGGCTCGAGGGCGGCGTGATGGCGCGCGTGGCGCCCGCGGGGCGACTTGAAAGCGCGCGAGCCACCCCCACGTCTAGGGCATGAAAGCTGCAATCACCCCCTCTTCGCGCGCGCCGCTCAGCGTCGCCTTCATGCTGGCCAGCCTGCTCGAACGCCTCGAACGCAGCCACGTGCCGATCGGCGCCGAGCAGTACCGCTCGGTGGTGTCGCACCTTGCGGCGGAACTCGAGGAAGTGGCGTCCGAACACGACCTGTCGCGGCTGCTCGACGGCTTTCCCGCCACCGCAGAGTTGTATGAGAACCTTCACTATGCCCAGGCCGGGCTCTGCCGCTCGCAGCTCGAGGCGGCGACCCGGGCCGAACTGGAAGCCCAGCGTGCGATCGCGCACGCCCGAAAGTTTCGATGACAAAACCCGAGGTCAAGACCGCCATCGTCGATGGCGGCCTGCGCTACAAGTCGAAGACGCCCGGCTCGCCGTTCAAGGCCGCGCCCACGTTCGGCGGCGCGACCATGTCGTGCTTTCTCTGCGGCAAGCACCGCGACCGCAGCCTGATGAAGACCCGCAAGGTGCTCGGACGCGCGCAGGCCGTCTGCTCGCCGTCGTGTGCGGAACTCGACGCCGAGCGCGACTGACAGCGGCGCCGGTGCGGACCTCAGCCGGCCGCTGACGCGGGTGTCTCGCGCAGCCTGAAACGCTGCAATTTGCCGGTGGCGGTGCGCGGCAACTCGGTCACGAAGACGACCGCGCGCGGATATTTGTAGGGCGCAATGCGCGCCTTGACAAAGTCCTGGATCGCCGTCGCGAGGGCGTCGTCGCCGGGTGCGGTCCGCAACACGACGAAGGCCTTCACGATCTGCCCGCGCTGCTCGTCGTCGATACCGATCACCGCGCAATCGGCCACCGCCGGATGCGCGAGGACCGCCTCCTCGACCTCGGGCGCGGCGATGTTGTAGCCGGCCGAGACGATCATGTCGTCGGTGCGCGCCTGGTAGTGGAAGTAGCCGTCGGCGTCCATGCGGTAGGCGTCGCCGGTGTAGTTCCAGCCGTCCTTCACGTACTCGGCCTGGCGCGGGTCGTCGAGGTAGCGGCAGCCGGTCGGGCCCTGCACCGCGAGGCGCCCGACCTTACCCGCCGGCACCGGCCGGCCGGCCTCGTCCATCACGCAGGCGCGGTAGCCGGGCACCACCTGTCCGGTCGCGCCAGGGCGTGCGTGGGCCTCGTCGGCGGCGATAAAAATATGCAGCATCTCGGTCGCACCGATGCCGTCGATCAGCTCGATCCCGGTGGCGTCGCGCCACAGCGTCCGGGTCGCGGCCGGCAGGGCCTCGCCGGCCGACACGCACTTGCGCAGCGTACCGCCCTGCGGCGCCGAGATGCGGCGTTCGCGGGCCGCGGCAGCCATCGCCCGGTACGAGGTGGGCGCAGTGAACAGCACCGTCGCACCGTAGTCGGCGATGGCGTCGACCAGGGCGCCCGGGGCGGGTCGTTCGATCAGCACCGTCGATGCGCCGATGTGCATCGGAAACAGCGTGAGGCCGCCGAGGCCGAAGGTGAAGGCGAGCGGCGGGCTGCCGATGAAGACGTCGTCGGGCAGCGCGCGCAGCACGTGCGGCGGAAAGCACAGGCAGGCCGCCATCACGTCGCGGTGCAGATGCATGGTCGCCTTCGGCTGCCCGGTGGTGCCGGAAGTGAAGGCGAACAGGACCACGTCATCGGCGGCGGTCCGGACCGCCTCGAAGCCGGCGGGCGACTCGGCCATCCAGGCCCGCAAGGTGTCGAAGCCGATGCAACGCGGCGCAACCCGGGCGCCGCGCGCGGCCGCCTCGAGCTCGTCCATCAGCGCCGGGAGACACAGCGCCAGACCGATCTGCGCCTTGTCGATCACCTGCACCAGTTCCTTCGCGCGCAGCAACGGCATGGTCGCGACCGCGATGCCGCCGGCCTTGACGACGGCGAACCAGCACGCGACCAGCATCGGCTGGTTCGGCGCACGCAGCAGCACGCGGTTGCCGGGCACCAGGCCGAGCCGCTCGACCAGCACGCGGGCGATGCGATCGACCTGGCCTTGCAGCTCGGCGTAGGTCCAGTCGGGCGCGCCGGGGGCGCGCAGGCAGATCCGGTCGCCCCGCCCCTCGCTCACATGGCGGTCCAGCAGTTCGACCGCACAGTTGAGCTGCCGCGGAAACTGCAGCGCCGGCAAGTCTTGAACGAAGTGCGGCCACGCCTGGGGCGGCGGCAGATGGTCGCGTGCGTAGGTGTCGACGTGAGCGGTGTCAGCCATCGCTCGGCGGGTCGGGTATGACCGCGGTGGCCTCGATCTCGACCTTGGCGCGCGGCTCCATCAAGGCGCTGACCTGCACCGCACTCATGGCGGCGTGGTAGACCCCGATGACCTCGCGGAAGGCGGCGCCGACGCCACGCGACGCGGCGAGGTACTCGGCGCGGTCCGTCACGTACCAGGTCAACCGCACCAGATGCTCGGGCCGCCCGCCGGCCTCGCGCAACACGTCGACGATGTTGTGCAGCGCCTGGCGGGTCTGCCCTGCGAAGTCGTCGGTATGGAACCGACCCTGCGCATCCCAGCCGATCATCCCGGCGATGTAGACCTGGCGGCCGCGGGCGAGGACGCCGTTGGCATAGCCCCGGGGCCGGGCCCAGTCGGGCGGCTGGAGTACCTGCATGGTGGCGTTTTCCTGATCGCGCCGCGGGCCTCGGGACGAGGCGCTGCAGTCGTGTAGGCCGGAGGCTAATCCGCGATAGTTTAGAAGTCAATCATCTGCTTTCGGCACAGGGATTGCCAATTGAATCGGGCCGGGACGTGCGCTTCGCAGTCGTTACAACGCGGCAGTCACTTCCTTACTTTCAACCGTTCGAACAGGAGCAATCCATGAACCGATACACCCAGTCACTGACCGCCGCCGCCTCGATCGCAGCCCTGGTGGGCGCAGTCGGGTTCGCCCAGGCCCAAACTTCCACCGGGGGCGCCACCGGCAGCGCGACCGGCAGTCCGTCGACGACCAGCCCGACGGCGCAAAACCCGTCGACCACCGGCACCACCGTCCCGGGATCGGCCGCGCCGACCGGCTCGTCGACGACAAACAGCGGCATGCCCACCACGCCGAGCACCCGCCGTACGACCGATGCCAACACGATGACGACGCCATCGACCGCTCGCACAACCCGCACCAACGGCACGACCAGCGGCACGATGAACTCGGGATCGAACAGTTCCGGCTCGACCATGACCAATCCAGGCACGTCGGGCTCCTCGATGTCCGATTCGAGCAGCACCGGCAGCATGAACAACTCGTCCGGCACGATGCGCCCGGCCCGCAGCGACCGCAACTGATCGCGGCGGACCGATCGTGTCGGGTCACGGCCCGGCTTCAATGAAAAACCGGGCCTCGGCCCGGTTTTTTTACGCGTTCCCGATCGAACTCTCAGTACATCGCGCCAAACACGTTTGCGATCGGCTTCACGTCGGGCAGCACGTACACGACGACGTTGAAGGACGCGAAGGTCGGGACGATCACCCGGTCGTAGAACGCCGCCGGCACGTTGATGCAGCCGTACGAGATGCGGTTGTCGGCCGGGGTCGACGAGGCGAGCCGCTCGAGACGCCGCTCGGCCTTGTTGTTGGCGCGAACCCGGTGCATCGATACCGCGGCGTCGTAGTCGATCCAGAAGATGTCCTCGCCGTTGGTGTTCACGCCGTGCTCGGCCAGGAAACGACCGGCTGGTGTCGTACGCTCCTCGGGCCGGATGTCGGCGATCTTGCGTTCGCCGATGCCGGGGACGCTGTCGTCGCCCCGCGCCAGGCCCAGCAGCACCGGCGAACTGCCGCGTGCCTGCCCGTCTGCGGTCATCACCGTCACCCGGGCGTTCCGCTTGTCGATGATCGCGAATGGCAGGCCGCGGTTGTCACCGGACGCCAGCACCCGGCGCACGAGGTCGCGGGCCGGCGCCGTCAACAGCGCGGTGGACCCGACCGCCGAGCGGTCGATCGGGGCCGCCTGCACCGACACGGCCGAGGCGATCAATGCGACGCCCGCGGTCCAGGCAGCGCAACGCGAGACGCGGGATCTACGGGACGAAAGAACCACCAGACTGCTCCTTGGATGGCAGGGCACGCATCGATGCGCGCCGCGACGCATTGGTCAGCATAGCAAGCGGCATGCCCGAGACCGACGAAACGCGCACGGCCACGCAGAATTTGCCGCAAACCCCCGTATTCGATCGGTCAGAACGGGTGGTCGCGAGCGTCGGCACAACGCGGTCTGAAACCAGACGCAACCGGTTCCACGACCAGCGCTGCGGTCGCTCCCTCGAATCACGTCAAAACCCCGGGCTCGGGCACCAGGACGACCGCCTGCGCGGTCCGAACGCGTCTCGCACGGCATGGACGTTGCAATGCGCGCTCCCATCGTCATCACACCGTCGCAACCCATGACTTCGATTGCCATGCGTGCCGACCACCGGCAGCAGCAAAAACTGTCGCCCCGCTTGCAACAGGCCGTGCGGCTGCTGCAGTTGTCGAGTCTCGACTTCGCGCAGGAGCTGCATCTGACGCTGGGCCGCAATCCGTTCCTCGAACTCGACGATCCCGAGCCGGACGACAGCGAGGCCGAAGCGGTCGCCGAGGCCGCCGACGCGGACGACAGCGCCGAACCGGTGCTGGCCGAAGAGCGCAGCGACGGCCGCAATGACGACGCCGACAGCGAGCGCGACCCGTGGCTGAACGACGGCACCGTGGCCTCGCGCGGCGAGGGCTCGGGCGACTTCGACCTGATGAACCTGATGCCGGTGCAAACGACCCTGGCGAGCCATCTGCACGGGCAGCTGAGCTTGCTGCCATTGACGCCGCGCGAGTCGGTGCTGGCGCGCGCGATCGTCGACTCCCTGGAGGACGACGGCTATCTGCGCCTCGAACTCGACGAACTGACGGAGATCACGGCGCTCGAGCCGCGGGCCCGCCGGGACGAACTGACGCGGGCCCTCGAGCACGTGCAGTCGCTCGATCCGGCCGGGGTCGGCGCCCGCAGCGTCGCCGAGTGCCTGACGCTGCAGGTCGGCGCGATCGAAGACCCGCGGCAACGCGAACTGGCCCGGCGCATCGTCACCGAGCGCCTGGCGGCGCTGGCGGCGAAAGACATGAACGGGTTGGCGCGCTTTCTGGGCGTGCCGCTGCCGACGGTCGAGGCGGTGTGCCGCCGGATCCGCCAGTTCGACCCGCGTCCCGGCTCGCACTACGGCGCGCCGCAGGTCCAGTACATCGTCCCCGACGTGGTGGTGAAGAGGGTCCGCGGCAGCTGGACCGTCGCGCTCAACCCCGCGGTGGTGCCGCGGCTGCGCCTGAACCATGCCTATGCGGAGCTGTTCCAGCGCCATCGCGCCGGCGCCGACGCCGGCACCACCGAGCTGGGCGATCACCTGCGTGACGCGCGCTGGGCCTTGCGCAACGTCGAGCAGCGCTTCTCGACCATCCTGAGCGTGGCGCAGGCGATCGTGAAGCGCCAGTCGCGCTACTTTGACCACGGCGCGCTGGCGATGAAGCCGCTCGGCCTGCGCGAGATCGCCGAGGCGGTCGGCCTGCACGAGTCGACCGTCTCGCGCGTGACCAACAACAAGTACATGGCCACGCCGATGGGTGTGCTGGAACTGAAGTCTTTCTTCTCGCGCGCCATGACGACGTCGAGCGGTAGCGAGTTCTCCGGCACCGCGATCCGTGGCCTGATCAAGGAGATGGTCGGCAGCGAGCGGCCCACCGCCCCGCTGTCGGACGCCGAGATCGCGCGCCGGTTGGCCAAGCAGGGCCTGGTGGTGGCACGCCGCACGGTCACCAAGTACCGGCACCTGATGCGGCTCGAGTCGGTGGAGCGGCGCCGGCAGGCGGTATAGCCCGTAAACGGCGCGGCCCTGCGCCCTGCCCTCAGCGCAT
>JBDSZM010000161.1:0-5156 GCA_039925165.1 Burkholderiaceae bacterium | reverse complement strand
ACGAGCGCCGCGCTCGGCGGCACGATCGAGGTGCCCACGCTTGGCGGCAAGGCCGAGATCGACCTGCCCGAGGGCACCCAGCACGGCAAGACCTTCCGCCTGCGCGGCAAGGGCATCAAGGGCGTGCGCGCGAGCTATCCGGGCGACCTGTATTGCCATGTCAGCGTCGAGACGCCGATCAAGCTGACCGAGCACCAGCGCAAGTTGCTGAAGGAACTCGACGAGTCCTTCCACACGTCGGGCGACCGGCATTCGCCGAACTCGAAGTCCTGGTCAGATCGGGTCAAGGACCTCTTCAAGTGAGGCCGGCGGCGCACACGTGACGTCGCGCAACCCGCTGACGCTGGCCGCAGCGGTCGGGGTCTGGATCGCGGTCTGTGCCAATGGCGCGCTGTGGCGCGCCCTGCTCGCGCTGCCCGAGACCCACACGCCGCGTGGTGCCCTCTTCGTGGCCGGTTTCGCGCTCATGGTGGCTGTCGCGACGACCGCCTTGCTGGCCTGCTTCGCGTGGTCGCGGACCATCAAGCTCGCCAGCGCGGTGTTCCTGCTCGCGGCCGCGTTCGGCGCGTATTTCATGCTCGCGTACGGCATCGTCATCGACCCCACGATGATGGTCAACGTGCTGCACACCGACCCCGGCGAGACGCGCGACCTGCTCAACTGGCGCCTCTTCGCCACCGTCGCGGTGCTGGCGGTGCTGCCGATAGGGGTCATCTGGCGGACGCCCCTGGAGCGCCGCTCCGTCGTCGCCCAGGGCATGCGCAACCTGTCCGGCCTGGTCGGGGGCGTCGCGCTGCTGGCAGCCTTGATGCTGGGCTTCTTCGCCGACCTGTCGTCGACGATGCGCGAGCACAAGGCGATCCGCTACCTGATCAATCCGCTCAATTCGTTCTATGCCCTCGGCGCGATCGCGGCGGACAGCGCGGCCAAGCCGAAAGGGCCACCGCAGGCGATCGGCCAGGATGCGCATGTGCTGCCCGCGGCGGCGGGCGCCCGGCCGCCACTCTTGCTGCTGGTGATCGGAGAGACCGCGCGCGCCGCCAACTTCTCGCTCAACGGCTATGCGCGGCCGACCAATGCCGAACTGGCGGCCACCGCTGCGGTCAGCTTTACCGACGTCACGTCCTGCGGCACCAGCACGGCGGCGTCCCTGCCCTGCATGTTCTCGCACCTCGGCCGGGTCAACTACGGGGCGCGCAAGGCGGACTCGGAAAACCTGCTCGACGTCGCGCAGCGCGCCGGCCTGGCGGTGCTGTGGATCGACAACCAAGCCGGCTGCAAGGGACTGTGCGCGCGCGTGCCGCATGCCGATGCGCACGATCCGGTGCCTGGGGTGGCACCGCTGCCGGCCACGGTGTGCGGCGGCGACGAGTGCCTGGACGCCGCGCTGCTGCACGGCCTGGACAAGCGCCTCGCCGCCCTGCCCGCCGAGCGCCGCGCGCGCGGGGTGTTGATCGTGCTGCACCAGATGGGCAGTCACGGGCCGGCGTATGCCAAACGCTCACCGCCCGACCGCAAGCCCTACCTGCCGGAGTGCACGACCAACGTCCTGCGCGAATGCGATGCCCAGGCGCTGATCAATGCCTACGACAACTCGATCGCCTACACCGACCATGTGCTGGCGCAAGCCATCGGCTGGGTCGGACGGCACGCGGCCGCCCACGATGCGGCGCTGCTGTATGTGTCGGACCACGGCGAATCGCTCGGCGAAAGCGGCCTGTACCTGCACGGCGTGCCGTTCGCGCTGGCGCCGCGCGAGCAGACCCGCGTGCCCATGATCGCCTGGCTGGCCCCCGGCTCGTCGACCCGCGCCGACTGCCTGCGCGCGCGCCGCGATGCTCCGCTCAGCCACGACAACCTGTTCCACACGGTGCTGGGCCTGTTGCGGGTCGGTGCAGCCGAATACCAGCCGTCGCTGGACGCCTTTGCGGTGTGCCGATAGCCGTCGTGTGTCGGTCAGGTGCCCGAGTCGACGCTGATCAACCGAATCAATGAAGTCGGATCGGTGCTGTCAATTCGATGCTTCGGCGTGCTGGTCGAACAGGCCGAGCTGCCCGCCGTCATCCCGCGGGACACGGAACTGCGTCGCATCGAGCGGCGTGCGGTCCTGATCGAGTCCGAGCCGCCGCGCCGCCAGCCGGAAACGCTGCTCCACCAGGTCGGCATGGACTCCGCTGCCGCGCATGCGCGCGCCATAGGTCGGGTCGTAATCGACCCCGTCGTGCATCTGCCGCACGAGGCTCATCACATGCGCGGCGCGCAGCGGAAAGTGCTGCTCCAGCCACTGCACGAAGAGCTCGCGCACCTCGAGCGGCAGGCGCAGCATCACGTAGCCGGCGGTGCTCGCACCTGCCTCGGCCGCGGCAGCCAGCACGGCCTCGAGTTCCTTGTCGTTGATGGCCGGGATGATGGGCGAGACCAGCACGCCGACCGGAATGCCGGCGTCGGCGAGCTTGCGCACCGCGTCCATGCGGCGCTGCGGCGACGGCGCACGAGGGTCCATGACGCGCGCCAGAGCGGGGTCGAGGGTGCCGATCGACATGAACACGCGCGCGAGGCCCTTGGCCGCCATCGGCGCCAGCAGGTCGATATCGCGCGCGACCAGCGCCGACTTGGTCGTCACGCCCACCGGGTGGTTGAAGGCGGACAGCACCTCGAGCAGCGCCCTCGACAACCCGTACTCGCGTTCGATCGGCTGATACGGATCGGTGTTGGCGCCGAGCGCGATCAGCGCCGGCGTGTAGCCCGGCCGGCTGAGTTCGACGCGCAGCAGTGCCGCCGCATTCGTCTTGGCGTACAGCCGCGTCTCGAAGTCGAGCCCCGGCGACAGCCCGAGCCAGGCATGCGTCGGCCGCGCGTAGCAATAGATGCAGCCGTGCTCGCAGCCCGCGTACGGGTTCAGCGAGCGGTCGAACGGGATGTCGGGCGAGTCGTTGCGGCTGATGATCGAGCGCGCGATGCGCTCGGTGACCGTGGTCCTGACCGGCGCCGCCTCGAGGCGGTCGGTGTCACGGTCGAACTCGTCGAGGTCGGTCTCGCGGGTCCAGCGGTCGAAGCGCGAGCCCGTGCTGGAGCCGGTTCCGCGGCCCTTGACGAAGTGGATCGGCGCGCTGGTCGGCGGTAGTTTGATCGAACCCATGACTGTACGAATATACAGTCATTGGCGGCGACGTCAAGGCGGATTCAGTAGTCACCGCCGCCACTGCCGGGCG
Organism: Burkholderiaceae bacterium; assembly: GCA_039925165.1. Taxonomy (GTDB): domain Bacteria; phylum Pseudomonadota; class Gammaproteobacteria; order Burkholderiales; family Burkholderiaceae_C; genus JBDSEG01. The sequence goes on along the minus strand of JBDSZM010000161.1, from coordinate 1,944 downwards.
CCAGATTGTCGAACTTGGTGAGCGGCTTCAGGAAGGTGAGCTTCAGCATGCCGGTCGGCCCGTTGCGTTGCTTGCCAATGATGATCTCGGCCACGCCCGGTTCCTTGCAGGCGTCCTTGGTGTAGTACTCGTCGCGGTAGATGAACATGATGACGTCGGCGTCCTGCTCGATCGCGCCCGATTCGCGCAGGTCGCTCATCATCGGCCGCTTGTCGGTCCGGCTCTCGACGCTTCGGTTCAACTGCGACAGCGCGATCACCGGGCACTTGAGCTCCGTCGCCAGCGACTTGAGGCCGCGCGAAATCTCGCCGATCACGGTCGCCCGGTTCTCCTCGTTGGTGCCGCCGCTGCCGCTCATGAGCTGCAGGTAGTCGACCACGATCAACCCGAGCTGTCCGCACTGCCGCGCCTGGCGCCGCGCCCGCGCACGCAGTTCGCTGGAGGTGAGCGCCGGGCTTTCGTCGATGAATAGGCTCACCTTGCCGAGTTTCTCGACCGCTTCCGACAAGCGGCCCCACTCGTCGTCGCGCAAGGCGCCGGTGCGCAGGTGCTGCTGGTCGATCCGGCCGAGCGAGCCGACCATGCGCAGCGCCAGCTGCGAGGCGCCCATTTCCATCGAGAACACCACCACCGGCAGACCCTCCTGCACGGCGACGTGTTCGGCGATGTTGAGCGCGAACGCGGTCTTGCCCATCGAGGGACGCGCCGCCAGCACGATCAGGTCGCCCGGCTGCAGGCCGGCGGTCATGCGGTCCATGTCGTAGAAGCCGGTGCGCACGCCGGTCACCTCCTCGGCGCCGTTCTCGTGCAACTCGTTGACGCGGTCGATCAGCTGCACCACGAGTTGGTCCATGCTGACGAAGCCCTGGCGCGAGCGCGAGCCTTCCTCGCCGATGCGGAAGATCTTGCCCTCGGCCTCGTCGAGGATTTCCGACACCTGGCGGCCTTGCGGGTTGAAGGCGGTGGTGGCGATCTCGTCGCTCGCCGCCACCAGCTTGCGCAGCACCGCGCGCTCGCGCACGATCTCCGCATAGCGCCGGATGTTGGCCGCGCTCGGCACGCTCTGCGCGAGCGAGTTGAGATAGACCAGGCCACCGCTCTCGTCGGCTTTGCCAAGGCTTTGCAACTGTTCGAAGACGGTGATCACGTCGGCCGGCCGCGTCGCATTGACCAGCGCGCCGATGGCCGCGTAGATCGCGCGGTGCTCGTAGCGGTAAAAGTCGCTGTCGGTCAGCAGGTCGCCGGCACGGTCCCAGGCGCTGTTGTCGAGCAACAGGCCACCCAGCACGCTCTGTTCGGCCTCGATCGAATGCGGCGGTATGCGCAGCCGGGCGACCTCGTCGTCGGGGCGATGGCCAGCGGATGCGGCGGCAGAACTGAAGACAGCGGACATCGAAGAATCTTAAAGCCGCAGCGCCGTCGCAGCTGTGGACCAAGCTGTGGACAAGCGGTGCAATTGCAGGGGAAATCGCCCGCGTCGAGACAGCATCTGTTAGCCAAATGAAACGGGCCGGCAAAGCCGGCCCGCTGTGCTTGCTCGCGCAGCGGTCAGTCGCTCTCGCCCAGGACCACGACCTTCACGTCGACCACGACGTCGGTGTGCGGCGACACCGACACGGTGTGTTCGCCGATCGTCTTCAGCGGCCCGTTGGGCAGGCGCACCTGCGACTTGGCGACCTTGAAGTCGATGCGCGTCAGCGCCTCGGCGATGTCGTTGTTGGTGACCGAACCGAACAGCCGGCCGTCGACACCGGCCTTCTGCGTGATGTGCACGGTGCGCCCGCTCATCTTCTCGGCCATCGTCTGCGCGGTGGCCAGCTTGTCGGCCGCGGCCTTCTCGAGCTCGATGCGCTTGACCTCGAACTCCTTGATCGCGGACTCGGTCGCGCGGCGCGCGGCACGGGTCGGGATCAGGAAGTTGCGGGCGTAGCCGTCTTTCACCTT
>JBDSZM010000160.1:0-4712 GCA_039925165.1 Burkholderiaceae bacterium | reverse complement strand
TCCCGGTGATCCTCATCGTCTTCCTGTTGCGTTCGTTCCTGTTCGAACCCTTCAAGATCCCCAGCGAGTCGATGCTGCCGACCCTGTATGTGGGCGACCTGATCCTGGTCAACAAGTACCACTACGGTGTGCGGCTGCCTGTCGTCAACAAGAAGATCGTCGCCAACCACGACCCGCAGCGCGGCGACGTGATGGTGTTCCGCTATCCGCGCGACACCAGCATCGACTACATCAATCGCGTGGTGGGGGTGCCGGGTGACGAGATCACCTACCGGGCACAGCGCCTGTACCTCAACGGCACCGAAGTGCCGGCCGAGCCGCTGCCAGCACCGGGCTTCTACAACGAGGAGTCGCTGCGCTACTTTCCCGAGTTCAAGGAGAAACTCGGTCCGGTCGAACATCGCCTCCTGGTCAACGCACAGGCCCAGCCGTTCTACGGGGCGCCCGAGAACATCGCATTTCCGTTCCGCGAAAACTGCCGCTACAGTGCCGATGCCGTGACGTGCAAGGTGCCGGCCGGCCACTATTTCATGATGGGCGACAACCGCGACAACTCGCAGGATTCGCGCTTTTGGGGCTTCGTCCCCGACGCGAACATCGTAGGCAAGGCATTTTTCATATGGATGAACTTCGGCAACCTCGGACGCATCGGGCCCTTCCATTGAGTGCGACGCGCCCGGTCCCGGCAATCTCCGCGCGCCGGGCGTTGCAGCGCGGCGTGACCCTTTTCGGCCTGTTGTTCTGGGCCGTGATCATCGGCTTCGTGGCGTTGGTGGCGCTGCGCGTGCTGCCGACGATGAACGAGTACTTCACCATCCAGCGCGCGATCAACAAGGTCGCGGCCGACGGTGGCAACACGGTGCCGGCGATCCGCGCCGCGTTCGATAAGCAAAAAGACATCGAGTACTCGATCTCGTCGATCTCCGGCAAGGATCTGAGCGTCACCAAGGACAACGACAAGGTCGTGATCAGCTTCGCCTACGACAAGGAGATCGAGCTCATGAGCCCGGTCTTCCTGCTGATCAAGTACGAGGGCCGGTCGAAGTAATCGGTCGTGCCCTGGCCCCTGCCCTGATCGCCATGGACGAACGCGTGGAAGCCCTGCAGCAGCGCATCGGCCACCGCTACGCCGACCCACGCCTCCTGACGCGCGCGCTGACCCACCGCAGCGCCAGCTCGAGCCACAACGAGCGGCTCGAGTTTCTCGGCGACGCGGTGCTCAGCCTAGCGATCTCCGACCTGCTGTACGCGCACTTCTCGGGCTCCGACGAAGGCGACCTGACTCGAGTGCGCGCCCACCTCGTGCGCGAGGACAGCCTGCACCGCGTCGCGTTGCAGCTCGGCCTGCCCGAGGTGCTGCGCCTGAGCGAGGGCGAAGCGCGCGGCGGCGGTGCGCAACGCGCGTCGATCCTGGCCGATGCGCTCGAGGCGGTGCTCGGCGCCGCCTACATCGACGGCGGCTTCGACGCCGCGAAGGCGCTGGTCCAGCGCTGGTTCGGCGAGATCATCGCCACGACAGAGATCGCGAGCTGGGCCAAGGACGCCAAGACCGAACTGCAGGAGTGGCTGCAGGGTCGCCGCCTGCCGGTGCCGGCGTACCGCATCGTCGCGACCCGCGGTCAGGCGCACGCGCAGACCTTCGAGGTCGAATGCGCCGTCGCGGCGCTCGGCCTGGCCGAATCCGGCGAAGGCCGCTCACGCCGCATCGCCGAACAGGAAGCCGCGCGCCGCATGCTCGACGCCCTGAAGGCGAGCGACAACCCGGGCAGCGCGCTGCGCTCCTGAGCATGGACGACAGCGCGGGGCTGCCCGCCGATCCCGAACCCCCCGCGCCGCCGATCCGCTGCGGCCTGGTCGCCATCGTCGGCCGGCCGAACGTGGGCAAGTCGACGCTGCTGAACGCGCTGGTCGGCCAGAAGATCAGCATCACCTCGGACAAGGCGCAGACGACGCGCCACCGCATCACGGGCATCCGCACCCGCGGGCCGTCGCAGTTCGTCTTCGTCGACACGCCGGGCTTCCAGACCCGCCACACCGCCGCTCTCAACCGCAACCTCAACCGCACCGTGCACGGCGTACTGTCGGACGTGGACGTGGTGATGTTCGTGGTCGAGGCCGGGCGCTTCGGCCTCGATGACGCGAAAGTGCTGGCACTGACCCCTGCCGACCGGCCGGTCTTCCTGATCGCCAACAAGCTGGATGCCGTGCACCGGCGGGCCGAGCTCGCCCCGTGGCTGAAGGGCATGCAGGAACGCCACGCCTTCGCCGAGTTCGTGCCGCTGAGTGCGCGCAAGGGCGGCGACGTCGAGCGGCTGCTCGGCATCGTCGAGCCCTACCTGCCGCAGCAGCCGTGGCTGCACGACGCCGAGGCGCTGACCGACCGCAGCGACCGCTTCCTGGCGAGCGAGATCATCCGCGAGAAGCTGTTCCGCCTGACCGGCGACGAGCTGCCCTACACCTCGACCGTCGTCATCGACAAGTACGAGGAAGAGGGCAACCTGCGGCGCATCGCGGCCAGCATCGTGGTCGAGCGCGACAACCACAAAGGCATGGTCATCGGCGGCGGCGGCGAGCGGCTGAAGCGCATCGGTTCCGAGGCCCGCCAGGAGCTCGAAACGCTGATGGGCGCCAAGGTGTTCCTCGAGCTGTGGGTCAAGGTGCGGTCCGGCTGGGCCGACGACGAAGAGCACCTGCGCAGCTACGGCTACGAGTGACGGAACGGTCGGTGGCCACCCGCGCCCCGCGTGCCGCCGCGCCGGTCGTCGCCTATGTGCTGCACCGCTACGACTGGAGCGAGTCGAGCCTGATCCTCGACCTGTACACCCGCGAGCTGGGCCGGGTTGCGGTGGCCGCCAGGGGCGTGAAGCGGCCCTATTCGCAGTGGCGCTCGGTGTTGCTGCCGTTCCAGCGCCTGCATGCCGGCTTCGGCCGCGCCGCCGCGAGCGAGGTGCCGGCCGAGGTGCTGACCTTGCGCAGCGCAGAATGGGCCGGCGGCGCGGCGATGCTGACCGGCGACGCCCTCTTCAGCGGCTTCTACGTCAACGAGCTGCTGATGAAGCTGCTGGCGCGTGGCGATCCGCACCCGGCGCTGTTCGACGCCTACGCCTGCACCCTGCCGGCGCTCGCGGCAGCCGCCGACTCCGAGCCCGAAGCCGCCTTGCGCGCCTTCGAGCTGATGCTGCTGCGACACACCGGCGTGCTGCCCGACCTGGCCCACGTGACCCAGACCCAGCAGCCACTGCGGCCCGACGCCCGGTACGCGCTGCAGGCGCAGTCGGGCGTGGTGACGGTCGCATCCGCCGACGAACCGGGACTGAACGCACAGGCGCTGCTCGATCTGCAGGCCGCGATCGACGCCGACGACGTGGGCGCGCTGCAAGCGGCCTGCGCCGGCGACCTGCCCGCACTCAAGGGCATGCTGCGCGCGGTGCTTCACTATCATCTCGGCTCTTCGCCGCTGCGCACCCGCCAGGTGATGCTCGACCTCCAGAAACTCGAACGCGCCAGCCCATGAACCCGCTGCTCATCACCGGCCTCGACCCGCGCCGCGGCACGACCCGGCTGTCGGTCAACCTGAACCGGGTCGCGCTGCTGCGCAACTCGCGGCCGCTGGCGGTGCCGAGCGTGACGCGCGCCGCGACGCTGGCGCTGGAGGCTGGCGCCCACGGCATCACGGTGCACCCGCGGCCCGACGAGCGCCACATCCGCGCGGGCGATGTGCGCGACCTGGCGGCGCTGCTGCAAGACTGGCCGCAGGCCGAGTTCAACCTCGAAGGCAACCCGTTCCATAACCTGATGCCGCTGGTGCGCGCGGTGCGCCCGGTGCAGTGCACCTTCGTGCCCGACAGCACCGAGCAGGCGACGTCCGACCACGGCTGGCGGCTCGACCCGGACGGCGCCGGCCTCGCGCCGCTGATCGCCGAGGCGCAGGCGCTCGGGGTGCGGGTGAGCCTGTTCATGGACCCGCAGCCCGACGCCATGGAGGCCGCGCGCGGCCTCGGTGCCGACCGGGTCGAGCTGTATACCGAGACCTACGCCCGCGCCCACGGCACGCCGCAGGCCGCCGCGGTGCTGGCCGGCTTCGTCGTCGCCGCCGACGCGGCCACGCGCGCCGGGCTCGGCTTGAACGCCGGCCACGATCTGAACCGCGACAACCTCGCCGACCTGCTGCGCGCCGTCCCGGCGATCGAGGAGGTCTCGATCGGCCACGCGCTGATGGCCGATGCGGTCGAGTTCGGCATCGCCGAGACGGTGCGTGCCTACCTGCGCTGCATCCACGCGGCGTGGGAATGACGTTCGGCGACGCGCTTCGGGCCCAGTGCCGGGCCGCTCCCACGCGGGCCCGCATCCCCCCGGCGGATCGCCCAGCGTACTCGCCGGGCGAGGGGGGGTCATGATCTACGGCATCGGCACCGATATCTGCGACGTGCGGCGCATCGCGGCGACGCTCGCGCGGCGCGGCGACCGCTTCGCGCAGCGCGTGCTCGGCACCCACGAGATCGAGGTATTCCACCTGCGTCGTGCCCGTGCCGAAGCGCACGGCATCAGCTATCTCGCGACCCGCTTCTCGGCCAAGGAAGCGTTCTCGAAGGCGATCGGCCTGGGCATGCGCATGCCGATGACCTGGCGCGCCTGCGAAGTGGTCAAGGCGGCCAGCGGGCAGCCGCAGATCCGCCTGCACGGCGATCTGGCGCACTGGTTCGCGGCGCGCG
>JBDSZM010000159.1:0-4816 GCA_039925165.1 Burkholderiaceae bacterium | reverse complement strand
GCTTGGGGTCGCTGCCTTCGGGCACCACGCCGACGAAGAAGAAGAGCCCGGGCGAGACCTTCTGGAACAGCGAGAAGTCCTCCGAGCCCATCACCTTGGGCACCAGCATCAGCTTGTCCGCGCCAGCGACGCGCGCCAGCGTGGGCAGCATCTGCGCGGTCAGCGCCGGGTCGTTGACGACCACCGGATAGCGCTTGCGGATGCAGACCTTGCAGCCGGCACGCGAGCCCCGGCTGATGGCTTCGGCGAGCGTCGTCACGCGCTCGTGGATGTCGTCGCGCATCGCCTCGTCGAAGGTGCGGATCGTGCCGTGCATGTCGACCTGGTCGGGGATGATGTTGCCGCGCACCCCGCCCTTGATGCTGCCGATGGTGACGACCGCCGGCTCGTGCGTGAGGTCGACCTGACGGCTCACCACGGTCTGCAGGCCGAGCACCACCTGTGCCGCCGTCACGATGGGGTCGACCCCGAACCAGGGCATCGCGCCGTGTGTCTGGCGGCCTTCGATCGTGATCTGCAGAGTGTCCGAACTGGCCATCGACGGCCCCGGCCGGTAGCCGATCACGCCGACCGGGAGGCGCGAGGTGACGTGCAGGCCGAACACCGCGTCGGGCCGCGGCGATTCCATCGCGCCCTGGGCGATCATCAGTTGCGCACCGCCTTCCTCGCCGTCGGGCGGCAACTCCTCGGCCGGCTGGAAGATGAACTTGACGGTCCCACGCAGCGTCGCGCGCTGTCCCGCCAGCAGGCTCGCGACGCCCATCAGGATGGCGGTGTGGGCGTCGTGGCCGCAGGCGTGCATCACGCCCACGTCCTCGCCGTTCCAGGTGGTGCGCACCTTGGAGGCGAACGGCAGGTCGACCTCCTCGGCCACCGGCAGCGCATCCATGTCGGCGCGCAGTGCCACCACCGGGCCCGGCAGCGCGCCACGCAACAGGCCGACCACGCCGGTGTGCGCGACCTCGGTTCGAACCTCGTCGAGTCCGAGGCTGCGCAGGTGCGCGGACACAACGCCGGCGGTGCGGAACTCGCGGTTGCCGAGTTCCGGATGCGCGTGCAGATCGCGCCGCCAGGCGATGACCTGGGCCTCGAACGACGGGGCCGCGGCATCGATGGCAGCGGCAAGGGGGCTGGGTTGGGGGGTCGGCATGAACATCGAGTCTCCAGGCAAGGATCGGGTGCGGCGGGTCGACGATGACGCTTCAGCGCCGACGCGCACCGCCGCCGAGGATCGAGCCCAGCACGCCGCGGATGATTTCGCGCCCGACGGTCGAGCCGATGCTGCGCATCGCCGAGCGCGCGGCCGACTCGGCCAGCCCCTCGTGCTTGCCGCCGCGCGGTCCGGTCGAGCCGAACAGCACGTCTTTCAGGCCGCCGAACAGGCCACCGTCGGCAGGCGCGGCCGGGGCCGGCGCGGCGCCGGGGCGGCTCGGCAGGCCGGGCACCGGTGTCGCCACGCTCGGGCCACCCGGCGCCGGCGGCGCCAGTTCGGCGGCGGTCGGGCTGGCCGCGGCGCGGCCCTTCAGCTTCTCGTAGGCGGACTCGCGGTCGACCGTCTTCTCGTACGCACCGGCGACCAGCGAGCCGTCGATCAGCGCCTGGCGCTGCGCCGGCGTGATCGGGCCGAGCTGGCTGCCCGGCGGGATCACGAACACGCGCTCGGTGACGCTCGGCCGGCCCTTGGCATCGAGCAGGCTGACCAGCGCCTCGCCGACTGCGAGCTCGGTGATGGCGGTCTCGATGTCGAGCTTGGGATTGGCCCGCATGGTGCTGGCCGCCGCCTTGACCGCCTTCTGGTCGCGCGGGGTGAACGCGCGCAAGGCATGCTGGACCCGGTTGCCGAGCTGCGCCAGCACGCTGTCGGGTATGTCGAGCGGGTTCTGGGTCACGAAATAGACGCCCACGCCCTTGCTGCGCACCAGCCGCACCACCAGCTCGATCCGTTCGACCAGGGCCACCGGCGCATCCTTGAACAGCAGGTGGGCCTCGTCGAAGAAGAAGACCAGCTTCGGCTGTTCGAGGTCGCCGACCTCCGGCAGCTGCTCGAACAGCTCCGACAGCATCCATAGCAGGAAGGTGGCGTACAGGCGCGGCGCGTTCATCAGCTGGTCGGCGGCGAGGATGTTGACGACGCCTTTGCCGTCGCTGGTCTGCATGAAGTCGGCCAGGTCGAGCATCGGCTCGCCGAAGAAGCGGTCGCCGCCCTGTTCCTCGATCTGCAGCAGGCCGCGCTGGATTGCGCCGACGCTGGCCGCGCTGACGTTTCCGTACTCGGTCGTAAAGGCCGACGCGTTCTCGCCGACGTGCTGCAGCATCGCCCGCAGGTCCTTCAGATCCAGCAGCAGCAGACCGTGGTCGTCGGCGACCTTGAAGACCAGCGCGAGCACGCCCTGCTGGGTCTCGTTGAGCGCCAGCATGCGCGCCAGCAGCAGCGGGCCCATGTCGCTGACGGTCGCGCGCACCGGGTGGCCCTGCGCCTTGCCGGCAGTGGCGTAGACGTCCCACAGCGTGGCCGGGCAGGCGACCGGCGGGCTCGGGTCGAGACCGCGTTCCTTCAGCACCGCGGCCAGCTTGGGCGTCAGCGTGCCGGTCTGCGTGATGCCGGTCAGGTCGCCCTTCACGTCGGCCATGAAGACCGGCACCCCGAGCCGGCTGAAGTTCTCGGCCAGCGTCTGCAGCGTCACGGTCTTGCCGGTCCCGGTCGCGCCGGTGATCAGGCCGTGCCGGTTGGCCATTGCGGGGAGCAGTTGGCAGATCACATCGCCATGCTGCGCAAGAAGGATCGGGTCGGCCATCGGGTGCTCCATAGACGTGGGTCGCCGCCAGTCTAAGGTGGCCCGATCGGGTCGGAACGTTTTTGCACAAGCCGGGGACGCGATCGCGTGGCTACAGCAACGAGTTCCTGACCTTCAGCCCGCAACGCTCGCGGTCGCCGCGCTGCATCGGCGTCAGCGCCAGCGCTTGGGGCACGCCGCCTGAGCGAACGCCGCGCTGGCAGCGCGCGGGCGGGTCGAGAGCGTCGCGAACACCCCTAAAATCCTGGCCTTCGATACGAGGCAGCGGGGCATTCATGGCCGGACATTCCAAGTGGGCCAACATCCAGCACCGCAAAGGTCGCCAGGATGAAAAGCGGGGCAAGGTCTGGACCCGCGTGATCCGCGAGATCACCGTGGCGGCGCGCCAGGGCGGCGGTGATCTGGGCATGAACCCGCGGCTGCGGCTGGCGGTCGAGAAAGCGAAGGCCGCCAACCTGCCGGCCGACACGGTCAAGAAGAATATCGACAAGGCGACCGGCAATCTCGAAGGCGTGAGTTACGAGGAGATCCGCTACGAGGGCTACGGCATTGGCGGCGCGGCGATCATCGTCGACACCATGACCGACAACCGCGTGCGCACCGTGGCCGAGGTGCGCCATGCCTTCAGCAAGTACGGCGGCAACCTCGGCACCGAGGGCTCCGTCGCTTTCCAGTTCCGCCATTGCGGCCAGCTCGTCTTCGCTCCCGGCACGAGCGAGGACGCGGTGATGGCGGCAGCGGTAGACGCCGGCGCCGACGATGTCGTCGCCGATGACGACGGCGCGATCGAGGTCATCACCGAGCCCGCCGACTTCGAGGCGGTGAAGGCGGCGCTCGAGGGTCAGGGCCTCGTCGCCGGGATTGCCGAGGTGACGATGCGGCCCGAGAACACGGTGCCGCTCGCCGGCGAGGACGCGCAGCGGATGCAGAAGCTGATCGACGTCATCGAGGATCTCGACGACGTCCAGGCGCTTCATCACAACGCCGAGATGGCCGCGTGAGCACGTCGGCGAGGCCGGCGCCAGGCCGCCCCGGGCCGGCCGTGGCGCCCTTTCGGGACAGCGCCGCGTTGCCCGCCGCAAGGCGCCGTCGGATCGCATGAAGGCGCTCGTCATCGGCGGCGGCGGCCGAGAGCATGCGCTCGCGTGGAAGCTGGCGCAGGGCGCGCGCGTCCAGGCCGTCTTCGTCGCGCCCGGCAACGCCGGCACGGCGCTCGAGCCGCGCCTGCAGAACGTCGCCTTCACCGACCTCGACGCACTCGCGCAGTTCGCGCTCGACGAGAAGGTCGATCTCACCGTCGTCGGCCCCGAGGCGGCGCTCGCCGCCGGCGCCGTCGATGTCTTTCGCGCGCGCGGCCTGCGCATCTTCGGGCCGACGAAGGCCGCGGCCGAGCTCGAGAGCTCCAAGGCGTTCGCCAAGGCGTTCATGCAGCGCCACGCGATCCCGACGGCGGGCTACCGGGTCTTCGACGATGCCGCGGCGGCGCACCGCCATGTCGACGCGGCAGCGCTGCCGATCGTCGTCAAGGCCGACGGCCTTGCCGCCGGCAAGGGCGTCGTCGTGGCGGCGACGCGCGACGAGGCGCATGCCGCCGTCGAGGCCATGCTCGGCGCCGCGGCGCCGGCCGGCGGCAGGGTCGTGGTCGAGGAGTTTCTCGAAGGGGAGGAAGCGAGCTTCATGGTCGTGTGCGACGGCACCGATGCGCTGCCGCTGGCGACCAGCCAGGACCACAAGCGCCTGGGCGACGGCGACCGCGGCCCGAACACCGGCGGCATGGGGGCGTATTCGCCGGCGCCGGTGGTGACGCCCAACGTCCATTTCCGGGTCATGAAGGAGATCGTCATGCCGACGCTCGCCGGCATGGCGGCCGACGGGCTGCCGTTCAGCGGCTTCCTCTATGCCGGACTGATGATCGACGCCAGCGGCGCACCGCGGACGGTGGAGTTCAACTGCCGGCTCGGCGATCCGGAAGCGCAGCCGCTGCTCATGCGTTTGAAGAGCGACCTCTTCGAGTTGCTGAT
>JBDSZM010000158.1:0-3003 GCA_039925165.1 Burkholderiaceae bacterium | reverse complement strand
CAGGCGACCGCAGATCTGCAGAAGTCGTGGCAGGACGACGCGCTGACCGCCTCGACCGCGTTCGACCTGCCACCCGCGATGCCGCACTACGAGCGCCCGAAGAAGAACTGGCGTCTCAAGCGTGGCGCCACGCCGCAGTGGTACAAGCAACGCAACGGGGTGCGCTCGAAGGCGCTGTCGGGCGCGGCGCGCGTGGCGCGCTTCCGTCCTCCCCGCGTTGCGCGCTGAGCGTCGATGAGCACGCCTGAAGAGCGCCCCGACGAACTCGCGGGCACCGAGCAGCCGTTCGTCACCCACCTGGTCGAACTGCGCGACCGGCTGATCCGGGCCTCGCTCGCGATCGGCGTCTGCTTCGCGCTGTTGTCGATCTGGCCCGGCCCGTCGGAGCTGTATGACCTGCTGGCGGCGCCGCTCAAGGCCAACCTGCCGCCCGGCACCACGCTGATCGCGACCAACGTGATCTCGCCGTTCCTGGTGCCGCTCAAGATCACGCTGCTCGCGGCGTTCATGCTGGCGCTGCCGGTGGTGCTGTACCAGGTGTGGGCCTTCGTCGCGCCGGGCCTGTACAGCCACGAGAAGAAGCTCGTGATGCCGCTCGTGATCTCGAGCACGCTGCTGTTCTTCCTCGGGGTCGGGTTCTGCTACTTTTTCGTCTTCGGTCAGGTCTTCCGGTTCATTCAGAGCTTCGCGCCGAAGAGCATCACGGCGGCGCCGGACATCGAGGCCTACCTCAGCTTCGTGCTGACCATGTTTATCGCCTTCGGCGCATCCTTCGAGGTGCCGGTGGTGGTCGTGGTTCTGGCCCGCATGGGCCTCGTCAGCATCGAGAAGCTGCGCGCCTTTCGCAGCTATTTCATCGTCCTGGCCTTCATCGTGGCGGCGGTGCTGACGCCACCCGACGTGGTGTCGCAGCTCGCGCTCGCGATCCCGATGGTGCTGCTCTACGAAGTCGGCATCTGGGCGGCGCAGATCTTCATCAAGCACACCCAGGCGCCGGCCGAAGAGAGCCCCGAGACGCCGGGCTGAACCGCCCCGTGGGTGTCGCGGCCTGTCACGGCCAGCGCCAGCGATTGCGCCGGATCAGCGCTCGCGGGGCGCGGCGACGCTGCGCTTGCGCTGGCCCACGGTGACGTTGAGGTCGAGCTTGCGGTCACCGCGCTGGACCTGGATCACGGCCGGCTGATCGGGTGTCAGCGCCGCCACCGCATTCAGCAACTGCACCGTCGACACGACCGGCTTGTCGCCCACCTTGACCACCACGTCGCCGGGGCGCACGCCGCCGCTGCTGGCGGGGCCGGTTTGCAGCACGCCGGTGATCAGCACTCCCTGCTGGATCGGCAGGTTCAAGGTCTTGGCGATCTCCGGCGTCAGGTCGCGCGGCTCGACGCCGATCCAGCCGCGCCGGACCTGGCCGTCCTTGATCAGGCTCTCCATCACCTGCCGCGCGGTCGTGGCGGGGATCGCGAAGCCGATCCCCATGCTGCCGCCGCTGCGCGAATAGATCGCGGTATTGATGCCGAGCAGGTTGCCGTTGGCGTCGACCAGCGCGCCACCCGAGTTGCCCGGGTTGATGGCGGCATCGGTCTGAATAAAGTTCTCGAAGGTATTGATGCCGAGCTGGTCGCGGCCGAGCGCGCTGATGATCCCGGACGTGACCGTCTGGCCGACGCCGAACGGATTGCCGATCGCCAGCACCACGTCGCCCACCTGCAAGTCGTCGATCGCGCCGAAGGTGATCGCCGGCAGTTTGTCGAGGTCGATCTTCAGCACTGCCACGTCGGTGTCGGGGTCGGTCCCGATGACCTTGGCCTTGGCCTCGCGGCCGTCGGCCAGCTTGACCTCGATGTCGTCGGCGCCCGCGACCACATGGTTGTTGGTCAGCAGATAGCCCTCGGGCGAGACGATCACTCCCGAGCCCAGGCCGATCTGCGGTTCGCCCTGCGAGGGCCGGCCGCCGCCGAAGAAATACTGGAACACCGGGTCGTCGGCGCGCGGGTCGCGCTGCGGCGCCTTGCTGGCCGTGATGCTGACCACCGACGGCGAAGCCCGCCGCGCCGCGGCCGCGTAGCTGCTCGGGCTGATGCCGCTGGCCGCCATGGCCACCGGCGGCACCGAACTGATCGAAACGACGCTGGGCAGGACGGACCCGGACTGACGTTGCAGCCAGTCGGGCTTGAGCGTCGCGACGACGAACAGCACCGCCACGGCGACCGTCACCGCTTGGGAGAAAATGAGCCAGGTTTTGCGCATGGAGGTTGTTGATGGTCGAACGCAGCAGGATAGAGGCCCATCTCGACCGCCTGCTGGACGTCGGACACTTCAAAGATTATGGGCCGAACGGTTTGCAGGTCGAGGGCAAGCCCGAGGTCCGCAGGATCGTCTCCGGCGTGACGGCGAGCCTGGCGTTGATCGAGACCGCCATCGCCGCCCGCGCCGACGCGCTGCTGGTGCACCACGGTCTGTTCTGGCGCGGTCAGGACGGTCGCATCGTCGGCTGGCTGCGGCGCCGCGTGGCGCTGTTGATGGCGCATGACATCAATCTCTTTGCCTACCACCTGCCGCTCGACGCGCATCCGGAACTCGGCAACAACGCCGGCTTCGGCCGCCGGCTCGGGCTGGTGGCGGATGCGCGTTTCGGTGACCAGGAACTGGGTTTCGTCGGGTCGGTCGGCACGCCGCTCGACCTGTCGGCGCTCGAGCGACGGGTCGCGAGCCAGACCGGGCGGACCCCGGTAGTGGTGCCCGGCGATGGCCGCCAGATCCGTCGCGTCGGCTGGTGCACCGGCGGCGCACAAGGCTACTTCGAGGCCGCGATGGCGGCGGGCGCGGATGCCTTTTTGACCGGCGAGATTTCCGAGCCGCAGGCGCACCTCGCGCGCGAGACCGGCGTGGCCTACCTCGCCTGCGGACATCACGCGAGCGAGCGCGACGGCGCGGCCGCCGTCGGTGCCCACCTGGCCCGCGAGTTCGGGCTCGAACATGAATTCATCGACCTCCCCAATC
>JBDSZM010000157.1:0-3946 GCA_039925165.1 Burkholderiaceae bacterium | reverse complement strand
CGTAGCCACGCGGGGTGCTGACATGCAGCGTGAAGCCGAGGATGTCGGCCGCCTGCAGCCAGGTGTTGGCCATGTTGTTGCCGTCGCCGACCCAGGCCACGACCTTGCCGGCGATCGCGTCGCGCCGCTCGATGAAGGTGAATATGTCGGCCAGGATCTGGCACGGGTGGTACTCGTTGGTCAGGCCGTTGATGACGGGCACCCGAGAATGCGCCGCGAAGGCCTCGAGCTTGGCCTGCTCGAAGGTGCGGATCATCACGATGTCGACCATGCGGCTGATGACGCGCGCACTGTCCTCGACCGGCTCGGCCCGGCCGAGCTGGCTGTCGCCGGCGGTGAGGTTCACCACCGAGCCGCCCATCTGGTACATGCCGGCCTCGAAGCTGACCCGTGTGCGGGTGCTCGCCTTCTCGAAGATCATCGCCAGCGTGCGGTCGACCAGCGGGGTGTACTTCTCGTAGTTCTTGAAGCGCGTCTTGATGGTCGCGCTGCGCTCGAACAGGTAGGCGTACTCCTCGGCGCGGAAGTCCTTGAACTGGAGGTAGTGCTTCATCAGCGTCGGGCCGGGCTTCATCGGCGGGGCTTCGGGGCGGCGCGGTGCGTCACTTCGCCGGTGCCATGGCGGTCTCGGCCAGGAACGCCTCGACCAGCGGGCACAGGATGTCGACGATCTGCTGTGCCTCGTCCTGCGTGAGGATCAGCGCCGGCAGCAGGCGGATCACCTTGTCGGCGGTGACGCTGATCATCAGTCCGGCCTGCGCCGCCCGACCGAGCAGCACGCCGCAGGGGCGGGCCAGTTCGAGGCCGATCATCAGGCCCTGGCCGCGCACCTCCACCACGCCCTCGAGCGGCGAGAGCCGCTCGCGCAGGGCGCCCGACAGGAAGCTGCCGACCCGCTCGGCATTGGCCAGCAGGCCGTCTTCTTCCATGATGCGGATGGTCTCGACGCCGGCGCGCATCGCGAGCGGGTTGCCGCCGAAGGTGGTGCCGTGGTTGCCGGGCCCGAAGACGTTGGCGGCGCGCGGGCCGCACACCACCGCGCCGATCGGCACGCCCGAGCCGAGCCCCTTGGCGAGCGGCATCACGTCGGCCTCGATGCCGGCCCACTGGTGCGCGAACCACTTGCCGGTGCGGCCCATGCCGCACTGCACCTCGTCGAGCATGAGCAGCCAGTCGCGCTGGTCGCAGATGCGGCGCAGCGCCTGCAGATAGCCGGCCCGAAACGGATGGATGCCGCCTTCGCCCTGGATCACCTCCAGGAAGACCGCGACCACGTTCGGCCGCTCGCTGGCGACACGCTCGACCGCCGCGATGTCGTTCAGCGGGATCCGCACGAAACCCTCGACCAGCGGGCCGAAGCCGGCCTGGATCTTCGGGTTGCCGGTGGCCGACAGGGTCGCGATCGAGCGGCCGTGGAAGGCCCGTTCGTAGACGATGATCTCGGGCCGTTCGATGCCCTTGTCGTGGCCGAACTTGCGCGCGATCTTGAGCGCGGCCTCGTTGGCCTCGAGCCCCGAGTTGCAGAAGAAGACGTTGGTCAGGCCCGAGAGCTCGCACAGCTTGGCCGCGAGCTGCTCCTGCAGCGGCACCTGGTAGTAGTTGCTGCTGTGGATGAGCTTGCCGACCTGGTCGTTCAGCGCCGGCACGAGCTTGGGATGGGCGTGGCCGAGCGTATTGACGGCGATGCCGGCGAGCGCGTCGAGGTACTTCTTGCCGTCGGTGTCCCAGAGCCAGCAGCCTCGGCCGTGCGACAACGCCATCGGCAGGCGGCCGTACGTCTGCATCACATGGGGGTCGGTCAAGGCGGGGCCGGGCGCGTTCATGGTCACTCCGATTCGGTTGAGGACCATGCGCTGCGGGTTCGATCACGGTCCGAGCGGCGGAATTCTACGGGGCGGGCCCGCCCCGCGCGGTGCCCGGGCGAGAATTCCCGGCCCCGCCCCGCCACGATGACCCCCACCCCGCCTCGCCGCTACATCATCCGGGGCATCACGCTCGACGGGCAGGTGTTCCGCCCGAGCGACTGGGCCGAGCGGCTGGCCGGCGCGATGGCGTCGTTCCGGCCCGACACCTCGGGCGGGATCGGCGCCTACATCGGCTATTCGCCGTACTGCGTCCCGCACGCCGAGGCCGGCGTGAAGTGCGTGGTGGTCAGCGAGGCGCTGCGCGACATCGAACTCATGGCCTGGGACTTCGTGATGAACTTCGCACGCGACAACCGGCTGGTGTGCGAGCCCATCGATTCAAGTGCCACCCCGCTGTCCCGCTGAGCATGCGGTGAACGCAAAAAAGGCTCGCCGCAGCGAGCCTTTCCGGGGAAGCCAGGACGCCTCAGGCGGCGAGCGACTTGATCTTCGCCGATAGCCGGCTCTTGTGGCGGGCGGCCTTGTTCTTGTGGAAGAGGCCCTTGTCGGCGATCGAGTCGATCACCGGCTGCGCCGACTTGTACAGCTCGGCCGCCTTGTTCTTGTCGCCCGCGATCACGGCCTTCTGCACGTTCTTGATGACGGTGCGGAATTTCGACCGCAGCGCCGTGTTGGCGGCGTTGAGCTTCAGGTCCTGGCGCACGCGCTTGAGGCCCGAGGCGATGCGGACGGTCTTCTTCTTGGCTTTTGCGGAGGTGGCCATGCTGGAGCTTGGTGGTCTGGGTGAAACGAAGCCGGCGAGTATAGCAGCCCACGCCGTCGGTCTGGGTCCGCGGCTCGCCCGCTCCCTATAATCGCCGGCTTTGACCCGCCGCCCGGGCGCGCGAACCCCATGAACCTGCTGCGGGCCGCCTCCACGATCTCGATGCTGACGTTGGCATCGCGGGTCACCGGTCTGGCCCGCGACGTGATCACGGCCCAGCTGTTCGGCGCCAGCGCGCTGATGGACGCCTTCAACGTCGCCTTTCGGATTCCCAATCTGCTGCGCCGGCTGTTCGCCGAGGGCGCGTTCTCGCAGGCCTTCGTCCCCATCCTCGCCGTCACGCGTGCCCGCGAGGGCGACGAGGCGACCCGCCGCCTGATCGACGCGGTGGCGACGGTGCTGTTCTGGGCCCTGCTGCTGACCTGCGGCCTGGGCGTGGTCGTGGCGCCGGTCGTCGTCTGGCTGATGGCTTCCGGGCTGGCACGCTTCGACGCGGCGGTGCTGATGACGCGGGTCATGTTTCCGTACATCGGCTTCATGTCTCTGGTCGCGCTGTCGGCCGGCATTCTCAACACCTGGAAGCGCTTCGCGGTGCCCGCCGCCACGCCGGTGCTGCTCAACCTGGCGCTGATCCTGGCGGCGCTGCTGCTCGCGCCCTGGTTCGGCCGCCACGGCATCGAGCCGATCTACGCCTTGGCGGCCGGCGTGATGGCCGGCGGCGTGTTGCAACTGGCGATCCAGGTGCCGGCGTTGTGGCGGATCGGCGGGCTGCCGCGCATCGGTCTTGCGCCGGCGTCGCTGCGCTCGGCCTGGCGCCACCCGGGTGTGCACGGCGTGCTGCGGCAGATGGCACCGGCGCTGATCGGCGTGTCGGTGGCGCAGCTCTCCTTGCTCATCAATACCCAGATCGCTTCCCACCAGGGCGTCGGGGCGGTGTCGTGGCTCTTCTACGCCGACCGGCTGATGGAGTTCCCGACGGGGTTGCTCGGGGTCGCGCTCGGCGTCGTGCTGATACCGCAGCTGTCGTCGGCGCAGGGCCGTGGCGACTTCGCCGCTTATTCGGGCCTGCTCGACTGGGGCCTGCGGCTGGTGCTGCTGCTGGCGCTGCCGTGCGCGGTGGCACTGCTGGTGTTTCCGCACGCGCTCGTCGGCGCGCTCTTCCAGCGCGGCGCCTTCAATGCCCACGACGTCGCGCAGACCGTCTCGGCGCTGCGTGGTTACGGCGTCGGGCTGGTCGGCCTGATCGCGGTGAAGATCCTCGCGCCGGGCTTCTATGCGCGCCAGGACGTGCGCACGCCGGTGCGCATCGCCGTCAGCG
>JBDSZM010000156.1:0-2722 GCA_039925165.1 Burkholderiaceae bacterium | reverse complement strand
GGCGACGCCAAACTGCTGGCGGTCCCGATCGACAAGATCCTGCCGATCTACACCCACTGGCAAAAGCCCGAGGACATGAACCCGCTGCGGCTCAAGACGATCCAGCATTTCTTCGAGCACTACAAGGACCTCGAGCCAGGCAAGTGGGTCAAGGTGATGGGCTGGGAGGGGCCGGAAGCGGCGCGCCGCGAGATCGTCCAGGGCGTCGCGAACTACCGCCCGGTGCAGCGCCGCGCCGCCGACACGCCGGGCTGAAGCCGCATCCGGCTGCGCTCGCTGCGCGCCGATCCGATCGCTCGTCCGGCGCGGAACGAAGTCGCGCCGAACCGCTCTACGCTGTCCCGGCCTGCGGCCGCCTACCTGTGATCCCGATCATGTCGAGTCTGTGCGTGCGTGTGTGGCTGTGCCTGCTGCTGATACTGGTGGCGCCGTGGGCGGTGGCGCAGCGGCTGCCGTCGGGGGTGACGTCGGTGACCTCGGTCGAGGGCATCGACGAGTACCGGTTGCGCAACGGCCTGCAGGTGCTTCTGGTGCCCGACGCCTCGAAGCCGACGACCACCGTCAACCTCACCTACCGGGTCGGCTCGCGCCACGAGAACTACGGCGAGACCGGGATGGCGCACCTGCTCGAGCACATGCTCTTCAAGGGCACGCCGCGCCACCCCAAGGTGTGGGCCGAGTTCGAGGCGCGCGGCCTGGCCGCCAACGGCAGCACCAGCGTCGACCGCACCAACTACACCGCGAGCTTTTCGACCAACCCGGACAACCTCGCCTGGTACCTCGGCTGGCTGGCCGATGCGATGGTCAACAGCAACATCGCGCGCAAGGACCTCGACACCGAGATGACGGTGGTGCGCAACGAGATGGAGAGCGGCGAGAACAGCCCCGAGCGGATGCTGACGCAGAAGACGCTGTCGGTGATGTTCGACTGGCACCACTACGCCAACAGCCCGATCGGCGCCCGTGCCGATGTCGAGAACGTCGACATCCCGCGCCTGCAGGCCTTCTACCGGCAGTACTACCAGCCCGACAACGCGACCTTGATCGTGGCGGGCCGTTTCGATCCGGCGAAGGTGCTGGCCACGATCGACGCGTCGTTCGGCAAGCTCGCCCGGCCGACCCGCACGCTGCCGCGCCTGTACACGCTCGACCCGGTGCAGGACGGCGAGCGCAGTGTGACGGTGCGGCGCGTCGGCGGGGTGCCGCTGCTGCTCGCGGCCTACCACGTGCCACCCGGCGCGCACCCGGATTTCGCAGCGGTCGAACTGCTCGGCCAGATCCTCGGCGACAGCCCGTCGGGGCGGCTGCACAAGCGCCTGACGGAGCGCCAGCTCGCCTCGCAGACCTACGCCTATGCCTGGAGCATGTCCGACCCGTCGAGCTTCATCGCGGGCGCGCAGCTCTCGCCCGCGCAGGATGTGGACGAGGCACGCCAGCAGATGCTGGCGGTGATCGAGTCGTTTGCGACCCAGCCGGTCACCGCCGAGGAGCTGACGCGCGCACGCACGCAGTGGCTCAAAGCCTGGGACCAGGCGTTCACCAACCCCGAGGCGGTCGGCCTGTCGCTGTCGGAATCGGTCGCGCTGGGCGACTGGCGCCTGTTCTTCCAGACCCGCGACCACGTCCGCGAGATCGCGCTGGCTGACGTGCAACGCGTCGCGCAGCAGTACCTGGTGCCGGCCAACCGCACGCTCGGCGTCTACCTGCCGACCGAGCAACCGCTGCGTGCGCCGCCACCGGCCCGCATCGACGTCGCCGAGGCGCTGAAGACCTTCAAGCCGCAGGTCGCGGCCGGCAAGGTCGAGGCTTTCGAGGCCACGCCGGCCAACATCGACGCACGGACCCAGCGCAGCCGAATCGGCGGGCTGAAGATCGCCCTGCTGCCCAAGGGCACCCGCGGCGCGGCGGTGCAGGCGGTGCTAAACCTGCGCTTCGGCGACGAGAAGACGTTGTTCGGCCAGGGCGAGGTGCCGGGCTCGGTCGCAGCGCTGCTCGACAAGGGCACCGCCACGCTGAACCGCCAGCAGGTCCAGGACCGGCTCGATGCGTTGCGCACCGACCTGCAGATCGGCTCGGCGCCGGGCCGGGTCACGCTGACGCTGAGCTCGCGGCGCGAGGAACTGCCGTCCGCCATCGCGCTGGTGGGCGAGCTGCTTCGGCACCCGTCGTTTCCGCCCGAGGCGCTGGCCGAGCAGAAGCGCCAGGCGCTCGACGCGATCGAGCGCTCGCGCCGCGAGCCCGGTGCGGTGGCTGCCAACGCCGTCGCGCGGCAGGGCAATCCGTACCCGCGCGGCGACGTGCGCCATGCCCGCACTTTCGACGAGATCGTGGCCGACGTGAACGCGGTCGACATCGAGAAGGTGCAGGCGTTCCACCGGACGTTCTACGGTGCGGCGCAGGGCGAGTTCAGTGCGGTCGGCGACTTCGACCCCGAGCGCGTGCGCAGCGCGCTGCAGGCAGCCTTCGGCGACTGGCATGCGGGTGCGCCCTTCGTGCGGGTGCCGCATCCGCTGGTCGCGGTGCCGACCGCCACCCTGATCCTGCCGACGCCCGACAAGCAGAACGCCAACCTGGTGGTGCGGCTGGCGGTGCCGTTGTCCGACAACGACGCCGACTACCCGGCGTTGATGATGGCCAACTACCTGCTCGGCGGCGGCGGCAACTCGCGCCTGTGGCGACGCATCCGCGAGGCCGAGGGCCTGTCGTACGGCGTCTACAGCAA
>JBDSZM010000155.1:0-4019 GCA_039925165.1 Burkholderiaceae bacterium | reverse complement strand
CGACGGCGTGCCACGGGCGCGGGGCGCGACGGGTTTGGTGAGCTTGAGCGTGGCCATGCGGGATTGGACCATGCACCGGCCGCCGGCCGGCGACGCATCAGGCGCCGAGGCCGAACAGGTCGCGCAGGGCGGCGCGGTACTGCGCCGCACCCAGGCCGTTGGTGCTGTAGTGGGTGCCGCCGTCGACCAGCACGAAGCGCTTCGGCGACCGGGCGCGCTCGTAGAGCGCGCGCCCGAGGGCCGGCAGGATCAGCGAATCGCCGCTGCCGTGCACCACCAGCACCGGCATCTGCACGCGGCCGATCCGGTCGGCGGCGTCGAAGCGCTGGGTGATCAGCGCGGTGACCGGCAGCCAGCCCCAGCGCAGGGTCTGGAAGACCTCCGGGATCGAGGTGAACGCACCCTCGACGATCAGCCCCTTGGCGTCCAGCACCTCGCTCGCCAGGTGGATCGCGATCGCGCCCCCGAGCGAGTGGCCGAAGATGTAGCGCTCGCGCTGCGGTGCGTGCTGCGCGAGCCAGGCCCAGGCCGCGTTGGCGTCCTCGTACACCATCGCCTCCGACGGCAGCTCCGGGCTGCTGCGGCCGAAGCCGCGGTAGTCGATCGCCAGCACCGCGAAGCCGAGCTGGTTCATCTGACGGACCCGGAACGCGCTGCTTTCGACGTCGCGCCGCGCGCCATGCAGGTACAGCAACACCGGCGCGTTCGGGTCGCGATGCGCGGCCCACAGCGCGTGCAGCCGCACCGGCTTGCCGGTGACCGCCGACGCATGCTCGATCCAGACGTCGTCCATGCCGTCGACGATCTGCCCGCTGCGCGCCGAGACGCCGGTACCGCCGCCGAGGATGATCCATTTGCGCTGCTGCTCCTCCAAGTTCTGGCAGCCGATCAGCGCCAGTGCGAAGAGAACGAAGGCCGGCCAGCGCCAGACGGTCAGTTTTTTCAGCATCGGTAACCGATCCCGGTGGTGCCGGTAAGTTCCGCCATCGCGGCTTCAGCGGCCGCGCCAGAACAGCGCGTCGAGTTCCTTCAGCGTGATCTGACGCCAGGTCGGCCGGCCGTGGTTGCACTGGTCGGCGCGCTCGGTGCGTTCCATGTCGCGCAGCATGGCGTTCATTTCCTCGACCGTCAGCAGCCGGTTCGCGCGCACCGAGCCGTGGCAGGCCATGGTCGACAGCACCCGGTCGCGCGAGCGTTCGATCACGGCGCTGGCATCGAACTGCGCCAGTTCGGCCAGCACGCTGCGCGCCAGCTCGACCACGTCGCCGCCGGCCAGCGCCGCCGGCTCGCTGCGGATGGCCAGCACGCCCGGCGCGAGCGGCTGCAGCTCGAGACCGAGCGCGCGCAACTCGTCGGCCTGCGCCTCGGCGGTCGCCACTTCCTGGGGCGTCGCGGCGAAGGTGGCCGGCACGAGCAGCGGTTGCGCTGCGATCGAACGGCCGGCCAGCCCGAGCTTGAGCCGCTCGTAGACGATGCGCTCGTGGGCGGCGTGCATATCGACGATCACCAGCCCCTGGGCGTTCTCGGCCAACACGAAAGTGCCAGCGACTTGGGCAAGGGCGCGGCCGAGCGGCCAGTCCGCGCCTGGCGTCGGCGCGGGCGTCGCTGCGTCCGCGACCGGCGCGGCGACCGACCAGGGCCGCGGGGTCTCGGCGGCATACAGCGTCGCCAGATCCTGCAGGCCGAGCCCGGGCTGGCGCGCATAGGGCCGCTCGTACGCTGCGACTGCAGGGGGTCGCGTGGCGGCATGGACCGCGCCCCATGACCCGCCCGCGCCGGCGTCGGCGGTGGGGGCCGACGCGAGCGTCGCACCCGGCTGCGCCAGGCTGGCCTCGATCGCACGCTTCACCGCCTGGTGGATCTCGCGCGCATCGCGGAAGCGCACCTCGATCTTGGTCGGGTGCACGTTGACATCGACGCGCTCCGGCGCGATCTCGATGAACAGCAGATAGGCCGGCTGGCGCCCGCCGTGCAGCACATCCTCGTAGGCCGAGCGCACGCCGTGGCCGATCAGCCGGTCGCGCACATGGCGGCCGTTGACGTAGACGTACTGCTGGTCGGCGCGGGTGCGGGCCGCCGCCGGCAGGCCGGCGCGACCGCTGATGCGCAGCACACCGAGGTCGAGCGACAGCGGCCGGCTGTCTTCGAGGAAGGCGGCCCCGAGGACGGCACGCAGCCGCTCTTCGAGGCTGCCACGGCGCCATTGCTGGACCAGCTTGCCGTCGTGCCAGACCGTGAATGCCACCTCGGGCCGGGTCAGCGCGTGGCGCCGCACCGCCTCGAGGCAATGCGCCAGCTCGGTCGCCTCGGTCTTGAGAAACTTGCGCCGCGCCGGCGTGCTGTAGAAGAGCTCGCGCACTTCGACGCTGGTGCCGCGCCCGCGCGCCGCCGGCAGCAGTTCGCCCGAACGCGCGTCGAGCCGCTGCGCATGCGCAGCATCGGCGGTGCGGCTGGCCAGGCTCAGCTCGGCGATCGAAGCCATCGCGGCCAGTGCCTCGCCGCGAAAGCCCAGCGTGCCGACCTGTTCCAGGTCCGACAGCGAAGCGATCTTGCTGGTCGCATGGCGGCGCACCGCGAGGGCCAGTTCGTCGGCCGGGATGCCGTGGCCGTCATCCTCGACCACGATCTGGCGGATCCCGCCAGCCGTCAGCCGCACCGCGATCTCGGTCGCCCCGGCGTCGAGCGCGTTGTCGACCAGCTCGCGCACGACCGACGCCGGCCGCTCGACCACCTCGCCGGCAGCGATCTGGCTCACCAACTCGTCGGGCAGGGCGCGGATGGTGCGGCGAACGAGGTCGGGCGACAGCGGGGACATAGCGCGCGATTGTAGAAACCGGAGCCGGCCCGACCGGCCCGGGGCGCCGCGCCGCGCCGTGACGGTCCGGCGGCGCATCGATAATCCCCCCGCATGGAATTTCTCAGCCTGCTGGTCGACTTCATCCTGCACGTCGACGTGCACCTCTCGACCTTCGTGCAGAACCACGGCATGTGGGTCTATGCGCTGCTGTTCCTGATCATCTTCGTCGAGACCGGCGTGGTCGTGATGCCCTTTCTGCCGGGCGACTCGCTGCTGTTCGTGGTCGGCGCGCTGGCCGGCGTGGGGCTGATGAACCTGCCGCTGGTGATCGCGCTGCTGATCGCGGCGGCGATCCTCGGCAACCAGTGCAACTATGCGCTCGGCCGCTACTTCGGGCCACGGGTCTTCAAGTGGGAGTCGTCGCGCTTCTTCAACAAGGCGGCGTTCGACCAGGCCCACGCTTTCTACGAAAAATACGGCGGCATCACGATCGTCGCGGCGCGATTCATGCCGTTCGTGCGCACCTTCGCACCCTTCGTCGCCGGCGTGGCCCAGATGACGCGCGCCAAGTTCACGTTCTACGACGTGACCGGGGCGGTGCTTTGGGTCGGCGGCGTGACGCTCGCCGGCTACTTCTTCGGCAACATCCCTTGGGTCAAGGAGCACCTCGACAAGATCATCTGGTCGGCGATCCTGCTGCCGGGCCTGCTGGTGCTGTTCGGCGCCTGGCGGGCGCGTCGCGCCAAGCCCGACCCTGCGGTCGCCGTCGAACGCTCTGCCAAGCCGGGCTGATCGACCGGCCCGCTCAGGGGCGCAGCGCGCGTCGCGGCGGTGCCGGGTCAGGCATCGAGTGCGCGCCGCAGCTGCGACGCGCACAGCTCGACCGCCACGTTGGACTCGTCGATCACGCGGCCCATCGTGATGAAGCCGTGGATCTGGCGCTCGAAGCTGACCAGCGCGGTGCGGTTGCCGGCCTGCGTCAGGCGCTGCGCGTAGGCGATGCCTTCGTCGCGCAGCGGATCGAATCCGGCCGTCACGACCAGCGCCGGTGGCAGGCGCGTCAAGTCCTCGTGCAGCAGCGGCGAGGCGCGCCAGTCGGTGTCGTGCGCGGCGTCGTCGATGTAGTGGTCGTGGAAATAGGCAATGGTGTCGCGCGTGAGCAGGTAGCCGTCGCCGTTGCGCTGGTGCGAGTCGGCGCCGCGCCGCATGTCGGTCGCCGGGT
>JBDSZM010000154.1:0-4374 GCA_039925165.1 Burkholderiaceae bacterium | reverse complement strand
AGCGGCGCGCTCGCGAACAGCCGGTCGGCCTCGGCCAGCACCTCGACGATGCGCGGCCCGGCCTTCCAGATGTGCATGCCGCCGAACAGCGGCAGCGTGGCCTCGTAGACGCCGCTGCCCTGCACCGGGTTTAGGATCGCATCGACCGCCAGGCCGTGGGCGCGACAGGAGTTGAAGTCTTCGACGCCATAGGCCGGCGACGAGTGCACGAGGCCGGTGCCGTCCTCGGCGGTCGCATAGTCGGCCAAGTAAACCGGCGAGAGGCGGTCGTAGCCGGGGTCGACCGCCGCCAACGGGTGGTGGAAGTTCAAGCCGGCGAGGCGCTCGCCCATGGCGGTGGCGACGACCGTGCCCGCCAGGCCGTAGCGCGCAAGGCACTGCGCGACTAGCGCACTTGCGAGCACCAGCAGCCCGCGCGGCGTATCGACCAGCGCGTACTCGAGCGCCGGGTTGAGGTTGAGCGCCTGGTTGGCCGGCAGCGTCCACGCGGTCGTGGTCCAGATCACGGCAAAGGCCGGCTGGTCGAGCGACACCAGGCCGAAGGCCTGCGCCAGCTTCTGTGGCTCGGCAGCGAGAAAGCCTACGTCGACCGTCTGCGATTTCTTGTCGGCGTACTCGATCTCGAACTCGGCCAGTGACGAGCCGCAATCGAAGCACCAGTACACCGGCTTCAGGCCGCGGTAGACGTAGCCGCGCTCGATCACGCGCTTCAGCACGCGCAACTCGCCGGCCTCGTTGATGAAGTCCATCGTCCGGTAGGGATGCGCCCAGTCGCCGAGCACCCCGAGGCGCATGCGGTCGACCTTTTGCTGCGCGATCTGCTCGGTGGCATAGGCGCGGCTACGCGACTGCATCTCGGCGCGGTCGAGCTTGCGGTCCACCGTCTTCTCGACCGCGTTCTCGATCGGCAGACCATGGCAGTCCCAGCCCGGCACGAAGCGCGCATCGAAGCCGGCCAGCTGCTTCGACTTGACGATCATGTCCTTCAGGACGTTGTTCACCGCGTGGCCGACGTGCAGCGTGCCGTTGGCGTAGGGCGGGCCGTCGTGCAGGACGAAGCGCGGGCGGCCGACGCGAGCGTCGCGCAGGCGCTGGTAGAGGCCTTGCTCGCTCCATTCTTTGACCCATCCGGGCTCGCGCCGGGGCAGGTCGCCGCGCATCGGGAAGGGCGTGTCGGGCAGGTTCAGCGTGGCGCGGTAATCGCGGGCGGAGGCGGTCGTATCGGGCATGGCGGGTTCATCACGGCAGGGCACGGCGCTCGGCGTCGTGCCTCGAGTAGGGCCGGCGCAGCGCCGGGCTCGCGGGGCGGGGCGAGCGCTAAATTCGATCGCGGGTGGTCTGCCGGCCGGTCGTCACCCAGGCGGCGGGGTGCTCCGCGAGAAACGCCCGCGCCTGATCGGCATCGCGCGCGATCGCGGCGGTCAGGGCCTCGAGCCCGTCGTAGCGGGCCTCGTCGCGCAGTTTTTGCAGCAGTTCCACCCGCACGAGTTTACCGTAGCCCCCCTCGGCGCCGAGCGCCGCCGGCCAGTCGAGGCAGTGCACCTCGAGCAGGACGCGACCGCTGCCGTCGACCGTGGGCCGGTGGCCCAGGCTCGCCACGCCGTCGACCGGCCCGCAGCCCTTCGCGTCGACCAGGCCGTAGGTGCGCACCGCGTAGATGCCGTGCGCGGCCGGCCGCGGATGCGCGAATCGCAGGTTCAGGGTGCGAAATCCATCGCTGCTGCCGGCAGCCGACGCGCCCAGGCTGCGGCCGAGCTTGCGGCCGTGGATCACGTGGCCGCTCACGCTGTAGGGCCGCCCGAGCAGCACCGCGGCCTGCACCATGTCGCCGACCGCCAGCGCCTCGCGCACCGCCGAGCTCGACACCCGCAGGCCGCGCACCTCGTAGCTGTTCATGCGCGCGACGTCGAAGCCGGCCGCCGTGCCGGCAGCGTCGAGCATCGCGTAGTCGCCCGCGCGCCTGGCGCCGAAGCGGAAGTCGTCGCCGACCAGCACGTAACCCGCGCGCAGGCCGGCCACCAGCATGTCGTCGATGAAGGCCTGCGGCGACTGCGCGGCGAAGCGGGCGTCGAAGCGCAGCACCACCGCCTGGTCGATGCCGCAGCGCTCGAGTTCGCTCAGCTTGTCACGCAGGGTGGCGATGCGCGCCGGCGCGGATTCGGGCTTGCCGGCGAGCGCCGCGAAATAGTCGCGCGGGTGCGGCTCGAAGGTCATCACGCACGACGGCAGGCCGCGGTGCACCCCGTCGAAGTTGCCGATCGTCAGCGCACAGCGCGGCGCGATGCCGGGGTGGTGGACGCCGCGGAAGACTTGCATGGCGCGATTATCGAGGGCCGCCTCGCGCGGCGCCGAGGCCGGTGAAGGTCAGTCGGCCGGTGGATACAGGACCTGCGGCCCGTCGAGCCAGCGCCACTGCCCGGGTGCCAGGTCGGCCGGCAGCGCGAGCGCGCCGAAGGCGCTGCGGTGCAACGTCTCGACCCGGTTGCCGACCGCGGCGATCATGCGCTTGACCTGGTGGTACTTGCCTTCGGTCAGCGTCAGGCGCAGCGCGTTCGGTCCGGTGGCCTCGCAGGCGGCGGCCCGCACCTGCGTGTCCTCGTCGATCAGCTTCACGCCGGCGAGCAACGACGCGACCTGCGCGGCGTCCACCGGATGCTTGCAGCCGACCTCGTAGACCTTGGGGACGTGGTGCTTGGGCGACGTGAGCCGGTGGATCAGCGCGCCGTCGTCGGTTAGCAGCAGCAGGCCGGTGGTGTCCTCGTCGAGCCGGCCGACCGCCTGCACGTCGCGCAGCCGCAGCGGCGGCGGCAGCAGGCTGTAGACGCTCGGGTGGTGCTTGGGCTTTTGCGAGCACTCGACGCCGGCCGGCTTGTTCAGCATCACCAGTGCCTTGGCGTGGTACGGCCAGGCCACCCCGCGCACGCCGAACACCAGGCCCTCGGGATCGACCTCGTGGAACGGATCCTCGCAAACCGCACCGGCCAGCGTCACGTGGCCGCCGGCAATCAGCCCGGCGACCTCGCGCCGCGCGCCGAAGCCCTGCGAGTAGAGGACCTGCGAGAGCTTCAAGCCGCGCGCCGGAATAGCGTCATTGATGCACTTCGAGCAATACGACGTGGTTGTCGGCCGCCGGCCAGGCACGCCCGACCACGCGCTCGCCGTTGTACTCGCCGACCACCGCTCGCATCGCGCTGTCCTTCACCAGAAGTTTGGCTTGCGCAACGCCGCCCACCCCCGCTGCGATCCCCGCCGGCGCCGCGCCATCGAGGCTGATCCGGTCCTGCGGCAATGTGAAGTAGCCGCGCGGCCGGGTCAGCGTGACGACCGCGAGCGCCGCCTTGTCGGCATCGGCCAGCCGCTCGGCACGCAGGTTCACCAGATCCGATGAACGCGGGAACGGCGAGCGATAGACGTGGGTGGTCGAAAAGCCGGGCGCGGCGATCACTAACTCGTAGGCCGTGTCGGGTGCGGCGCTGAACGGACCCCAGCGGCCGTCGGTGCCGATGGCCTTGCGGTGCACCGCCGCGCCGCGGCGCTCGCCGGTGGCCGCGTCGGTCGCATACACCTCGACCTGCGCCCCGACCAGCGCCAGGTTGTTGCTGAAGTTGCCGGTCCCGGGGCGGTTGTCGAGGCCCAGGCCGGTCGTCACGCCGTCCAGCACGATGCGGTCCTGCGGCGTCACCGCCAGCGTGGCCGGCGCCTGGCCGGTGATGAATCGGTAAGCGGTGTCGAAGGCCTTCGGGCTGTAGGCCGTCTCGCGGTGGTCGATGCCGGGAATCACGACATTGGTCGCGCCCTTGAGTTCGGGGCCCGCAAACGTCACGTTGGTCGGCGTGCCCTTGGCGCCCAGCCACAGGCCATCGGGCTGCGCGAACTTGTCGTTCACATCGGAGCGGATCGTCAGCCACTTCGGCCCCGGCGTCACCTCGTCGCCGTTCAGTCCCTTGGGCGCGTTCAGGCCACTGAGGAAGGGCCCGGCGCCGTTGAATTCGTTACCCGGGTTCGACGACGCATCGGCGCGCACGCCGTGGTTCGGCGTGCCGCCGAGGATGGCGTGCGAGACCTTGGTCGCGCCGCCTCCGCTCTCAATATATTGCCGGATCGCATTGCCGCCGCGCGAATTGCCCATCAGCACGACCTGGTGCGCCCCCGTGGCGGCGAGCACCTTGTCGACCTCGCCGGCCAGGGTGCGCATGTTGTCGGCGGCCGAGGTCCGCCCCGCCTGTTCCTTGGTGTCGTCGTCGCGGGCGAGCGGGTAGGGCACGTTGATCGCATGCAGGCGCTGGCGCGGCCAGCCGTTCGACTCGAAGCGCCAGAGCGTGGTGGTCCACAGCGCGGCGGTGTCGCCGTTGCCGTGGACGAAGACGATCGGCG
>JBDSZM010000153.1:0-3061 GCA_039925165.1 Burkholderiaceae bacterium | reverse complement strand
CCGTTCAGCTCGTTGCGGTAGTCGTCGCTGCCGTCGGTGCTGGCGCCGAGCTTGCCGATGTTCCAGCGCGCATACATGTCCTCGGTGCCGGCGGTTTCCCAGCCGTGCCGGCTCGCAGCACCTTGCGCGCGGCCGTAGCGGTTCAGCGAGACGGCGCTGCGGTCGTTGCCGCGCGCCGCGTTGTCGGCGGCCGGGCGGGTGAAGTAGCCTGCCCAGTTCTCCTCGCCGCTCAGGTAGGTTCCCCAGGGGGTGATGCCGGTGCCGCAGTTGTTGATGGTGCCGCGGGTCGACAGGCCCGAGGTCGAGTATTTGGTCTTCATGAGGGCGTTGCCGGCGGCCGGGCCCGACAGCAGCACCGGCGTCATCGGAGTGACGCGGCGGTTGTAGCCCGACCCTTGCGCGTAGGCCCAGGCCGAGCCGGTCTTGCGGACCTCGACGACCGAGAGGCCGTGCACGGCGATCTCCTTGTCGGCCTCGGACTTCGGCCGCGGGTTGACGGTGCCGCCCTTGGCGTGCAGGTAGTAGGAGCGCACGTCGATGTTACTGGTGGCCTCGTGGTTGATCGCCAGCAGGCCGCGCTCGGAGCCGTTCGCGTCGCGCGCGCTGCCGTCGGCGCTGAGGCCGAAATATTCGATGCCGTCGTGATGATCGCCGGCGCGGTTGTCGAAGCCGGTATCGGTGCCGTCGTTCCTGAACGCGGGCGTCGCGGCGGTGAGTGGGTCACCCAGCGCGTAGATCGGCGTCGCGGTGTAGCCGGCCGGCACGCTCACCGCGTCGGCACGGCTCTTGGCCACCGCGGCGAAGGCGAGCGTTGCCAAAGGTGCGTCCGTAGGTGCGTCGTCATCTCCGCCACCGCAGGCCGCGAGGCCCCAGCCGCCGAGCAGGGCGCTGGCGGCCGTCCCGACGCCGCCACGCAGCAGCGAGCGGCGGCTGAGGCGGGTATCGAGCACCGACTGGAAGTCGGCATTGCCCGAGGCGTTGAGATCGAGGTCGTCGTCGTTGGACGACAGCAGGTACGGAGCGACTGCGTGGTTCAAGGGGTTCCTTCGGTGCGTTGTGGATGTCGCCGCGCAGCATAGGAAGCGGACATGAAAGCTCCGTGACAGCGCCATGACCGCTCGATGACACAACGGCCCGGCCGCCGGCGGGCAGCGACAATCGGCGCATCGAAGCAAGGATGTCGACCATGAAACTTGGACCGCGGCGGGCGGCCGTCGTGCTGGCAAGCAGCCTGTTGATGTCGGGCTGCAGCGTGCTCGCGCTCACCGGCGCGGCGGCCGGACTGGCCGTGGGCGTGGCGGGCGCGGTGGTGGGCACCGGCCTCACGGTCGCCGGCAAGATGGTCGGCGCGGGCATCCACGCGGTGACGCCCGGGTCGGGCACGGCCGCGCAGTAAGGCGCGGGCGGCGCTCCGCCGCGCCCCGATGGACGGTCAGTCGACCGGCGTCAGCTTGGCCACCGACAGCGCCAGCCATTTGAGGCCGTGGCGGCCGAAGTTGACCTGCGCACGCGCATCGTCGCCCACGCCCTCCAGCGTCACGATCACGCCCTCGCCGAATTTGGTGTGGAACACGCCCTGCCCGGACCGCAGACCGTGGCTGGCGGCCGTTTTCGGGCCGGCGCCGAACGCCGGGCCCGCGGACCGCGCCGGCACATTGCCCGCGCCGACGATCGAGCCGAGCCCGCTGCCGCGCGTCCACGCCGCCTGGTAGTCGCGGTTGAAGCCCGAGCCGAAGCCTTGGTTGCGCGGCGTGATCCACTTCAGCGCCGCCTCGGGCAGCTCGGCCAGAAAGCGGCTCTTGACGTTGTAGCGGGTCTGGCCGTGCAGCATCCGGGTCTGGCTGAAGCTCAGGTACAGATGCTTGCGCGCGCGTGTGATCGCGACGTACATGAGCCGCCGTTCCTCCTCGAGCCCGTCGACATCCGACAGCGAGTTCTCGTGCGGGAAGAGGCCTTCCTCGAGCCCGGTGATGAAGACGCAGTCGAACTCCAGGCCCTTGGCCGAATGCACGGTCATGAGCTGGATCGCGTCCTGCCCGGCCTGCGCCTGGTTGTCGCCGGCCTCGAGCGAGGCATGGGTGAGAAAGGCCGCCAGCGGCGACATGATCTCGCCGGTCTCGGCGTCGGGCGATGCGGCCCGTCCCGCCACCATCAAGCCGGTGACGGCATCGCTCGCACCCCCTGCCCCGCCCTCCACATGGTCGGGGCGGAAGGCCGATGCAGATCGATCGCCGGCGACCTCAGCGCCGGACAGATTGAACTCGGCGCGACCGCGCGTGTCGGTCAGGCGGCCGCCGTGCTCATCGACCGGCAGGCCAATCGCGTCCTTGCCGAAGCCTTCCTGCGTCACGAAGGCCTCGGCCGCGTTGACCAACTCCTCCAGGTTCTCGAGCCGGTCGCGGCCGTCCTTGTCGGCCTTGTAGAAGGCGAGCAGTCCGGACGCGTCGAGCATGTGCTCGATGATCTCGCGCAGGGTCTGGCCCAGCGTGTCGCTGCGCATGCGGTCGACCAGCGCGACGAAGCCCTGCAGGTTGCTGCCGCTCTTGCCGGCGATCGCGCCCACGCTCTGGTACAGGCTGCGGCCACTGGCCCGCGCGGCGTCCTGCAGCACCTCGATGCTGCGCGCGCCGATACCGCGGGTCGGGAAGTTGACGACCCGCAGGAAGCTGGTGTCGTCGCTCGGGTTCTCGATCAGCCGCAGATACGACAGCGCGTGCTTGACCTCGGCGCGCTCGAAGAAGCGCAGCCCGCCGTAGACCTTGTACGGAATGCCGGCGTTGAAGAGCGCGCTCTCCATCACGCGGCTTTGCGCATTGCTGCGGTAGAGCAGCGCGATGTCGTGGCGCGGCGTTCCCTCGCGGTGCAGCTGCTGCGCCTCCTCGACGAACCAGCGCGCCTCGTCGAAGTCGCTCGGCGACTCGCGCACCCGAACCGGCTCGCCCGGCCCGGCCTCGGTGCGCAGGTTCTTTCCGAGCCGCTTGGTGTTGCGCGAGATCAACTCGTTGGCGGTATCGAGGATATTGCCGAACGAGCGGTAGTTGCGCTCGAGCTTGATGACATG
>JBDSZM010000152.1:0-10747 GCA_039925165.1 Burkholderiaceae bacterium | reverse complement strand
GCACCGCGGCGACGATGGTCAGGCCGAACTCGTGGAAGAACTTGCCGACGATGCCGCCCATGAAGCCGATCGGCAGGAACACCGCGACGATCGACAGCGTGGTCGCGAGCACCGCCATGCCGATCTCCTGGGTGCCGTCGATCGCCGCCTGGTGCGCCGACTTGCCCATCTGCACGTGGCGCACGATGTTCTCGCGCACCACGATCGCATCGTCGATCAGCAGCCCGACGCACAGGCTCAGCGCCATCATGGTGATGGTGTTGATGGTGAAGCCGAGCACGTACATGAAGAGGAAGGTGCCGATCAGCGCGATCGGCAACGTGAGGCCGGTGATGACGGTCGAGCGCCAAGAATTAAGGAACAGGAAGACGATCAGCACCGTCAGCGCCGCGCCTTCGATGAGGGTGCGCTTGACGTTGGCGACCGAGACCCGGATCGAGCGCGAGTTGTCGCGGTTGACCTCGACCCTGACGCCGGGCGGCGTCACCGCCTTCGCACCTTCGAGCGCCGCGTTCAGCCCGTCGACCACCGCGATCGTGTTCTCGCCCTGCGATTTCTGCACGCTCAGCAGCACCGTGCGCTGGCCGTTGTAGAGCGCCAGGCTCTCGACCTCCTGCGGGCCGTCGACGACCTCGGCCACCTGCCACAGCTTGACGGCGGTTCCGCCGCGCCGTGCCACCACGATGTCGCGGAAATCCTCGGGCCGCTTCAGGCGGGCGTTGATCTGCACCACGCGCTCCTGTTCGAGCGAGCGGATCGCGCCCATCGGCAGCTCCTGGTTTTCGCTGCGCACCGCCGCCACGACCTGGTCGACGCCGATGCCCAGGGCCTCGAGCGCCGTCGGCTTGACATACAGGTTGATCTGCCGTGCCACGCCGCCGATGACACTCACCGAGCCGACGCCGCGCACGTTCTCGAGCCGCTTCTGCAGCACCTGGGTGGCCCAGGTCGTGAGCTGCTGCTGGGTCTGCCGCGCATCGGTCGCGAGTGCATTGGTCGGGAGCACGGCGACGTTGAAGATCGGCTGGCTGGCCGGATCGAAGCGCGAGATACGCGGCTCCTTGACCTCGTCACGCAGCAGCGGGCGGATGAGGGCGACC
The DNA here is from genome assembly GCA_039925165.1 of Burkholderiaceae bacterium. Lineage (GTDB taxonomy): Bacteria > Pseudomonadota > Gammaproteobacteria > Burkholderiales > Burkholderiaceae_C > JBDSEG01. Next base: position 9,647 of record JBDSZM010000152.1, on the reverse strand, counting down.
TTTTCGCGCACGTCTTCGGCGGCGCGCCGGCCGTCGACATCGAGGTTGAACTCGACGATCACGACCGAGCTGCCTTCGTACGAGCGCGAATAGAGCGAACTGATGCCGGCGACGGTATTGACCGCCTCTTCGATCTTCTTGGTCACCTCGGTCTCGACGATCTCGGGCGAGGCGCCGGGGTATTCCATCTGGATCACGACGGTCGGGAAGTCGACATTCGGAAACTGGTCGATCGACAGGCGCTGATAGCTGAAGATGCCCAGCACGACGAAGGCGAGCATCACCATGGTGGCGAGCACCGGGTTGCCGATCGAGACGCGGGTGAACCACATGGCCGGGCGCGCAGGGTCGCCGCAGGTCAGCGCGGCGCGGTTGCCGACGCCGCCACCGGGGCGACCGGCGGCACGCTCACGACCGACGGCGCCATCGGCGCAGGGGACGCCGTGGGTTCGGCCATCGCAACGGTCTCGGGCAAGCGCACCGCGGTTCCTTCGCGCAGGCTACCGGCGGTGCCGGCGACGATCCGCGCCCCGTCGGCCACACCGCCGGCAATCTCGACCCAGGGCTGGCCACCGACGTCGCCGCGGCTGCCCAGCTGCACGGGGGTGCGCGCGATCCGGCCGTCGATCACCTGCTGCACATAGGGCGGCGACGCATCGGTGCGCACGGCCGACAGCGGCAGCGCCAGCACCTCGCGTCGATCGAGTTCGATCGTGCCGCGCGCGAACAGGCCCTGGCGCAACGCCGGCTGTCCCTGCACCGCCAGATAGGCGAGGACCGAACGGCTGCCGGCCTGCGCACTCGGATTGATGCGGGTCACGCTGGCGGCGACCGGCGTCGCGAGGCCGTCGACCCGCAGCGTGGCCGTCCGGCCCGGCGTCAGCCCGGCCACGTCCTCGGGCGTCAGCGCCGCCTCGAGTTCGAGTCGCGTCAGGTCGACGATCTCGACGATGCGGGTGTCGATCGCGACGCGTTCGCCGGCCTGCACCAGCCGTTGCGAGACGAAACCGGCGATCGGCGCCACCAGTGCCGCGTCGGCGCGCGCCTTGCGCGCCAGTCCGACGCCGGCCGCTGCAGCCTGGAGGTTGGCCTGCGCGGCGGCTTCGTTCGAGACCGAGGTTTCGAGCCCGGTGGCGGAGATGAAGCCCTGCGCCACCAGCGCGCGGTTGTTCTCGAGCGCGCGGCGGGCAATGTCGAACTGCGTGCGGGTCGCTGCGGCGCTCTGTTCGGCCTGGCGCAGCCGCCACTCGAGCTCGGTCGCGTCGATCTGCCCCAGCACCTGGCCGGCGCGCACGCTGTCGCCCTCGCGCACGGTCAGTGTCCGCAACTCGCCAGCCACCCGAGCCTTGACATACGCGCTGTTGACCGCCTTCAGCCCGCCCGATACCTCGAGCGTGCGCGCCAGCACGACCTTGCGCAAGGTCAGCACGTCGGTCGGCGCGAGGTCGACCCGCGGCGCCGCCAGCGGCACGGCGAGGCGCGCTTGTTCAAGCTTTTTTGCCTGGATCGCGCGCAGCACGAAGCCGCCGACCAGCAGCACCGCGAGCACCGGCAGCAGCCATTTCATCCAGCGTTTCATGGGCGCGCCTTCGGCTGCCTGACTTTTTTCGGCGCGGTGCCGGCGGGTGCCGGGTCGCGCACCTGCAGGCCGTGCAACACCAGGTCGAGGTGGGTGCGGATCAGTGCCTGCGGCGTCGTCGCCGGGAGGCGACGCTGCACCGCGCGGAACGACTGCTGGCACAGCGTCATGAAGATCAACGGCGCCATCAGGGCATGCGCGACCTCGTGCTCGGGCAGGGCACGAAATTCGCCACGCGCGACGCCGCGGCGCAGGGTGGCCGAAAACAGCCGATCGGCCGGGCGCAACACCTCGTCGTTGTAGAACGCCGCCAGCTCCGGAAAGTTGTGCATCTCGGCAAAGACGATCCGGTGGAGGCCGGCGGCCGCGGTGCTGCCGACCCGCTCCCACCATGTCGTGAGCAGAAAGTGCAGCAACTCGGAGGTCGAGCCCGCGAAGCCGCCGACCAGGCCGGCGCCCTCGGCGATCAGCGCCGACAGGTTGTGCCGCACCACCGCCTTGAAGAGCTCTTCCTTGCTCGGGTAGTAGAGGTAGAGCGTGCCCTTCGAGACCCCGGCGCGGGCCGCGACCTCGTCGGTGCGCGTTGCCGCGTAGCCCTTGTGTGCGAACAGCGCCAGTGCCGCGTCGAGCAGCTCTTGCGGGCGCGCCTCCTTGCGCCGCTGGCGTGGCAGCAGGGTGCGCGCGGGCTCGCCGCTCTTCGCGCCCTGGCGCGGGCGGACGGGATCGGCGGCGGTCGCGGTCGAAGCAAGGGAGGACGGCATGGATATTACTGACTTTTCGGTCAGTAATATAACGTCACCCCGTCTCAGCGGTCAAGACAAGGCGTGCGCCGAGGGCAGGGAAAGGGCAGGGCGTCGCTATGATCCCGCGTCGCGCGCCGGGGAGATCGTTTGGACATCAGTTTGCTGGTCAAGGCTGCCCTCATGGGCATCGTCGAGGGACTGACCGAGTTCCTGCCGATTTCGAGCACCGGACACCTCATCCTCGCCGGCTCGCTGCTCGGATTCGACGACGCCAAGAGCAAGGTGTTCGACATCGCGATCCAGACCGGCGCCATCGTCGCGGTGATCATCGTCTATGCCCAGCGGCTGCGCGAGACGATCGCCGGGCTGGGCAGCGACCCGGTCGCGCGGCGCTTCGTGGTCAACGTGCTGATCGCGTTCGTTCCGGCGGTGATCCTCGGGCTCTTGTTCGGCAAGGCGATCAAGGCGCATCTGTTCACACCGCTGGTGGTGGCGAGCACCTTCATCCTCGGCGGCCTCGTCATCCTGTGGGCCGAGCGGCGCGCGCCGCGCGCGGTGCGCATCGAGACCGTCGACGCGATGACGCCGTGGGATGCGCTCAAGGTCGGCCTGGTGCAGTGCCTGGCGATGATCCCCGGGACGAGCCGCTCGGGCGCCACCATCATCGGCGGCATGCTGCTCGGGCTGAGCCGCAAGGCCGCGACCGATTTCAGTTTCTATCTCGCCATCCCGACCCTGATCGGCGCCGGCGCCTACAGCCTCTACAAGGAACGCGCGCTGCTATCGGCGGCCGACATTCCGCTGTTCGCGGTCGGGCTGCTGTTCTCGTTCGTCTCGGCCTGGCTGTGCGTGCGCTGGCTGCTGCGCTACATCGCGACCCACACCTTCGTCGCATTCGCGTGGTACCGGATCGCGTTCGGCCTGGTCGTGCTGGCCACCGCCTACAGCGGACTCGTCAGCTGGGCGGCCTGAGGGTCGGGGCGCACCTCGAACACGAGGTCCCACACGCCGTGGCCGAGCGTCAGGCCGCGGTTCTCGAACTTGGTGAGCGGCCGATAGGCCGGGCGCGGCGCATAGCCGTCGACGGTGTTGAACAGCCGCGGCTCGGCGCTCAGCACGTCGAGCATCTGCTGCGCGTAGGGCTGCCAGTCGGTGGCGCAGTGCAGGGTGCCACCGGGCGCGATCCGGCGGCAGAGCCGGCGCACGAAATCGGGCTGGATCAGGCGCCGCTTGTGATGCCGCTTCTTGTGCCAGGGATCGGGAAAGAAGATGTGCACCCCCTGCAGCGACTGCGGTCCGATCATCTGATCGAGCACCTCCACCGCGTCGTGCTGGACGATGCACAGGTTGGTCAAGCCCAGTTCGCCGATCCGCTTGAGCAGCCCGCCGACGCCGGGCTGGTGGACCTCGACCCCGATGAAGTCGGTCGCGGGCAGCGCCTGCGCGATGCGTGCCGTCGCATCGCCCATGCCGAAACCGATCTCCAGCACGCGCGGCGCGTGGCGTCCGAAAACCGCGTCGAAATCGACCGGCTGCGCGGCGTAGGGCAGCACATGGCGCGGCCCGAGCGCTGCGAGCGCGCGCGCCTGTCCCGGGCCCATGCGGCCGGCGCGGGTGACGAAGCTGCGGATCGGGCGGGGTGGCGTCGCGTCGAGCGAGGCTGCGTCGTCGGGCGCATCTTCGGCCGCCGTCACGGGCGGCTCCCGGTCTGGCCGTGCGGGCCCGACGCTAGAATCGGCGCACTCAAGCGGGTGTAGTTCAATGGCAGAACGGCAGCTTCCCAAGCTTCATACGAGGGTTCGATTCCCTTCACCCGCTCCAATGCCCGGCGGATTGCGGACGCCGGCGGGCGCAGGCGCATGACCGGGGCCACCGACTCGAGCGACGACGTCCTGCGCGTGCTCTGGGTCGATGCCGAAGCCGGCGCCTTCAAGCCGCCGCCGGCGCCGTTCCAGGCGAGCGGCTTTTCGTCCATCGAGCTGCAGCGGATCGACTCCTTGCCGGCCTGGGCCGCGCAGTCGGCGCGTGCCGATGCGGCGGTGTTCTCGCTCGCTGCGGGCCCGGTGGCGCAGTTGCTCGAGTGGCCGTCGTTCGCCTCGGCCTGCGCCGAATTCGCGGTGGTGACGCTGGTGCCGGCGATCGACGAAACGTCGGCCCTGCGCCTGCTCGAGGCCGGCGTGCAGGACGTCGTGGTGCAGTCGGATGCGGCCTCGCTCGCGTCGCGCATCGTGCTGGCGATCGCGCGCAAGCGGATCGAGGGCGATGCCGTCAAGGCGCGCGCGACCGACCTGATGACCGGGCTGCCCGATCGGCGCCAGCTGATCGAGCACATGAGCCAGATGCTGGCACTGCGCGAGCGCGAGCCGGCGCCTGTCAGCGTGCTCGCATTGCGCATCGACGGGCTGCCCGCGGTGCAACTGGCGCACGGCCTGGAGGCCGCCAACGTGATCCGCCGCAAGGTGGCGGTGCGGCTGCGCGCCGGCGTTCGGGCGAGCGACGTTGTTGCGGCCATCGGTCCCGACGTGTTCGGCATCTTTCTGCCGTCGACCGAATCGCCGACCGATGCGAGCCGGGTCGCGGCCAAGCTGACACAGGCGCTGCGCGGTCCGTTCCGGGTCGCCGGCAGCAGCGTCGGCATCTCGGCACGGGTCGGCATCGCGCAGTTCCCGCAGGACGGCGCACAGCCGGCCGCGCTGCTGCGCCATGCCTCGGCCGCGGCGCTGGCCGCGCTGGACACACGCGGCGCGGCGGCCAACGACTGAGAGCGAACCGGACCGCGCGTCATGCGCGCGCGCCCGCCGCCAGCGCCAGTGCCTGGGTCGTCGCCAGCACCGCCGGATCGGCCCGGTTCGTGGGCCAGCCCTGCAGGTGGCGGATCGCCAGGTCGGCCAGCGCGGCGATGCCCTGGTGCTGGTCGTTGAGACAGGCGATGTACTGGAACTCGGCGCCGCCGGCGCCTAGGAAAGCCTGGCGTGCCTCCATGTCGATTTCCTCGAGTGTCTCGAGGCAGTCGGCCGGAAATCCAGGGCACATCACATCGACCCGCCTGAGGCCGCCGCGCGCGAGTGCGACCAGTGTCGGCTCGGTATAAGGCTGCAGCCACTGGGCGCGGCCGAGCCGGCTCTGGAAGGTCACCTTCAGCTGCTCGGGGCGCAGGCTCAGACGCGCGCCCAGCAGTCGCGCCGTCTTCAGGCACTCGCAGTGGTAGGGATCGCCCAGCGCCAGGGTGCGCGCCGGCAGTCCGTGGAAACTCAGCACCAGCAGCTCGCCGCGGCCGTGCGTCATCCAGTGGTCGTTGGCCCGGCGTGCCAGGGCGTCGATGTAGGCCGGATCGTCGTGGAAGTGATTGACGAAGCGGAACTCGGGCACGGCGCGGGTGCGGCCCGCCCACGCGGCGACCGCGTCGAAGGTGCTGGCGGTGGTGGCGCAGGCATATTGCGGGTACATCGGCAGCACCAGCACCCGGGTCGCGCCGTCCTGCTTCAGCTGGTCGAGCACGCTGGCGATCGATGGTTGGCCGTAGCGCATCGCATGCCGCACGCTCACCGCGTGGCCGCGCTGGCCGAGGTAGCCGCCGAGCAGGGTCGCCTGTTTCGCGGTCCAGACCTTGAGCGGCGAGCCTTCGGGCAGCCAGACGCTGGCGTACTTGGCGGCCGAGCGCGCCGGCCGGATCCGCAGGATCACGCCGTGCAGGATCAGCCACCACAGCAGCCGCGGGATCTCGATCACCCGGCGGTCGCTGAGGAACTCGGCCAGGTAGCGCCGCACCGCCGACGGTGTCGCCGCGTCGGGCGAGCCGAGGTTGCACAACAGCACGGCGGTGCCCGACGCCCGGTCGTGGCGATGCGCAGGCTCGGGGCGCAGGCTCATTGCGTGGCAACGCGCTGGCGCCGCGGGGTGGGGCCGCCCGCCTTCACGCCGGCAGGCCGCGCGGCTGGGTGTCGGCGAACTTCATCACCTCGAAGCGCACCCGCGGGTTCAGCGCATCGGTCGGCGGCGCGCCGAGGCCGATCACGCCGCTGCCGTGCAACGTGCAGCCGCCGCGCCGCAGGCTGATGATCTCGGGGTCGTGGTCGAACAGCACGAAGGTGCCGTTGTAGCTGAGGTCGGTCAGCTGGAAAGTGCCCCCGTGCCAGTCGAGCCGGGCGTGCGAGCGCGAGACCCGGGTGTCGTCGATGCAGTAGGTGGCCTGCGGGCTGCGCCCCAGCACCACCGGCAGCGTGGCGCCGGCATAGATCCGATTCAGGTCGAGCCAAATGAGCCGGATGCCTTCGGGCTCGGGTGCGATCGGCACCATGCCGCCGAAGGCGGTGGCCGTGGTGTCGCCGAAGCGCCGGGCCTCGAGGAGGTGCACATGGACCGGTTCGACGCGGCCGCGCAGCTGCATCCGGTCGAGGCTGCGAAAGCGCGACTGTTCGGCCACCGGCAAACCCAGCAGCACGCCGGCAGTGACCAGGGTCTCGTTGTCGCCGGCGTGGTCTAGCAGACGCGCCGCGACATTGACGGCATCGCCGAAGACGTCGCTGCCCATCTCGACCACCTCGCCCTGGGCCAGCCCGACCTGCAGCCTGAGCGCGGCGATGCGCGCCGCGAGCGTCATGCTGACGCTGGCCGGGCTGCCGATGCGGTCGAGCGTGTCGTGCATCTCGTCCGCGGCGGCGACCGCCGGCTCGGACGCCTCGAACATCGCCATCAGGCCGTCGCCCAGGGTCTTGATGACGCGTCCGCCGAGCGACTCGACCACGCGGCCCATCAGCGCGACGCTTTGCGTCACGACAGCGCTGGCCTCGGTGTTGCCGAGCTTTTCGTAGAGCGCCGTGCTGCCGCGCAGGTCGGCGAACAAGATGGTTCGTTCGACGATCTGGGTCATGCGCGGTCGCGGCGATTCATGCGGGAAGTTTATCCAACGCAGGCCGCTTGGCCCGCGTCAGGCAACCCAACCCGACACCGTTGCGGCCGCTGCATTCGCCTTCAACGCGGCGCGCTGGCCCATGAGCTGACGGCTGCGCAGCTGCGCATCCGGTGACAGCGTGCCCGACTCGAACAGGCGCTGCAGCTCGTCCTCGATCATCTGCAGCCGGATCCGCATCAGCACGGTCGACAGCTCCTTGCCGAGATCGGCATCCGCCTCCGGCGGATGGAGGGCAGCGATTCGCGCCAGCGCGTGGGTCGCGGCGTCGCCCTCGGCCAGGCTGCGCAACTCGGCCAGGAGTGTCGCCGGCGCGACCGGGCCGTGCTCATGCACGGTCCGCTCGATGCAACTGAAGAGCGCGTCGTAGGGCTCGGGTTGGGCCGCCAGCGTCGCATGCGCCGGGCCGTCGAGGCCGGACCACAGGGCGCTGTGCTGGACCAGCAGCCAGATCGCCCGGTCGAGCAGGGTCGCGATGCCGGTGCTGATGCGCCGGGCGCGCGTGCCCATCGGGGCTTGCGTGGCACGCGCCGCGGGTGCGCGGGCGCCGGCCGGCGCAGTGCGCTCCGGCGCCGCAGGCGTCCACAGCGCCGCCAATTCCTGCGCCGGCAAGCGCGCCAGCGCACCCAGCTCGCCGAGCATCTGGCGCTTGAGTCCGCCCTCGGGCAGGGCCGCCCACAGCGGTCGGGCGTTGGCAAGCATGTGCGAGCGCCCTTCGGCGGTATCGAGATCGCAACCCTCGCGGGCGGTCTCGCCGATCTGGCGCGACAGCGGCACGGCCTGCGCGATGCAGGCCTCGAAGGACTCGGCGCCGTGTTCGCGGACGTACGAGTCAGGGTCGTGCTCGGTCGGCAGGAACAGGAACTTGATGCTGCGGGTGTCGCTGGCGTGCGGCAGGCTCGCCTCGAGCGCGCGGCCGGCAGCGCGCCGCCCCGCGGCGTCGCCGTCGAAGCTGAAGACCACCGCGTCGGTGAAGCGCAGCAGCTTGTGCACGTGCTCGGCCGTGCAGGCGGTGCCCAGGGTCGCGACCGCGTTGCCGTAGCCGGCCTGCGCGAGGGCGACCACGTCCATATAGCCCTCAACCACCAGCGCGTAGCCGCGCTCGCGCAGTGCGCCGCGGGCTTCGAACAGGCCGTACAGCTCGCGGCCCTTGCTGAAGACCGGTGTCTCCGGCGAGTTGAGGTACTTCGGCTCGCCGCGGTCGAGCACCCGGCCACCGAAGCCGATCACCTCGCCCTGCACCGATCTGATCGGAAACATGATGCGATCGCGAAAGCGGTCGTAGCGCTTTTTCTGCGCCTCGCCGCCAGACACGTCCGACGCGGTCTCGCTCGCGATCACGAGGCCGCTCTCCTCCAGCAGCGGGTCGTCGTACTGTGCAAACACGCTGGCCAGCGTGCGCCAGCCGTCGGCGGCATAGCCCATTCCGAAGCGGCTGGCGATCTCGCCGGTCAGGCCGCGGCCCTTGAGGTATGCGACGGCGCGTGGCGTCGCCTTGAGTTCGCGCTGGTAGTGGCCGGCGGCCTTGGCGAGCGCGCCGCTCAAGGTCGAACGGCGCTCCTTGGCTTGCGCGTGGCGCTCGCGGTCGGTCGGCGAGACATCGTCGTCGGGCACGCTGAGGCCGGTCTGCTGCGCCAGGTCCTCGACCGCTTCGACGAAGCTTGCGCCGGTGTGTTCGCTCAGGAACCGGATCGCATCGCCGCTGGCTCCGCAGCCGAAGCAGTGATAGAACTGCTTGGTCGGGCTGACCGAGAAGCTCGGCGACTTCTCGGCGTGGAACGGGCACAGGCCCATCAGGTTGGCGCCGGTCTTCTTCAACTGGACGTGACGGCCGACCACGTCGGCGATGTCGACGCGTGCGAGCAAGTCCTGGATGAAAGCCGGCGGGATCACCGACCCAGTCTAACAACGCGCTGCGGTGCGACCCGTGCGCTTCAGGCGCGCATCAGCACCGGCTTGATCGTCATGCCGCGGTAGTTTCGGACCCACTCGAAGACCTCGTCGGCCGGCATCGCGGCGGCGATGCCGTTGCCTTGGCCGACCCGGCAGCCGATGTCGATCAGGCGCTGAGCGATCGCCGGGCTCTCGACGCCTTCGGCGACGACGCTGCAGCCGAAGGTGTGCGACAGGCCGATCACGCCCTCGATGATGGCCAGGTCCTGCCGGTCCTCGAGCATGTTCATGACGAACGAGCGGTCGATCTTCAGCACGTCGAGCGGCAGTCGCTTGAGGTAGGTGAGGGTGGAGTAGCCGGTGCCGAAGTCGTCGAGCGCGACCCGCACGCCGAGCGCGCGGCATTCGTTCATCAGCGTGCAGGTGTGGTCGATGTCGGCCAGCGCGGCGGTCTCGAGGATCTCGAGCGTGAGACGCGGCGCGATCGGCGTGGCGTAGCGTGCGAGCAGCGCGGCGAGGTTCT
>JBDSZM010000151.1:0-4271 GCA_039925165.1 Burkholderiaceae bacterium | reverse complement strand
CGTCGAAGCCATGGGCATGGGCTGGACCAGCACCTTTGGATCGGGCCTGGCCGGTGATGCGATCACCAGCGGTCTCGAGGTCACGTGGACCACGACGCCGACCCAGTGGAGCAACGACTTCTTTACGCACCTGTTCGGCTTCGAGTGGGAGCTGACCAAGAGCCCCGCCGGCGCGCAGCAATGGGTCGCCAAGGGTGGTGCCGGTGCCGGCACCATCCCGCATGCGCACGACCCGGCAAAGCGCCTGGCGCCGACCATGCTGACCACCGACCTGTCGATGCGGATGGACCCGGCCTACGAGAAGATCTCGCGCCGCTTCCTCGCCCACCCCGACCAGTTCGCCGATGCCTTCGCGCGCGCCTGGTTCAAGCTGACCCACCGCGACATGGGACCGCGCGCGCGCTACCTGGGGCCCGAGGTGCCGGCCGAGGAATTGATCTGGCAAGACCCGATCCCCGCCGTCGACCATGCGCTGGTCGATGCGCAGGACGTGGCGGCGCTCAAGAACACCGTGCTCGCCTCGAGCCTGACGGTGGCGCAGCTGGTCTCGACGGCGTGGGCGTCGGCATCCACCTTCCGCGGCTCGGACAAGCGCGGCGGCGCCAACGGCGCACGCATCCGCCTCGAACCGCAGAAGGACTGGGCCGTCAATCAGCCCGAACAACTGGCCAGGGTGCTGTCGGTGCTGGAAGGCATCGCCGCCGAGTTCAACCGCGCGCAGACCGGCGGCAAGAAGATCTCGCTCGCCGACCTGATCGTGCTGGCCGGAAGCGCAGCCGTCGAACAGGCCGCCAGGGACGCCGGCCACGCGGTCGAGGTTGGTTTTAAACCGGGGCGCGCGGACGCGTCGCAGGCCCAGACCGACGTGCATTCGTTCGCGCCGCTCGAACCGATCGCCGACGGCTTTCGCAACTTCCAGAAAGCGCGCTACGGCGTGCCGGCCGAGGCGCTGCTGCTCGACAAGGCGCAACTGCTGACGCTGACGGCGCCGGAGATGACGGTGCTGGTCGGCGGCCTGCGCGCCATCGGCGTCCGCGCCGGGACGGCGAGTCACGGCGTCTTCACGGATGAGCCGGGTCGGCTGAGCAACCACTACTTCGTCAACCTGCTCGACATGGCAACCGAATGGAAGCCGGTCTCCGATGCGAAGGATGTCTTCGAAGGGCGGGACCGCAAGTCCGGCGAACCGCGCTGGACCGCGAGCCGCGTCGACCTGGTCTTCGGCTCGAACGCGCAACTGCGCGCCATCGCCGAGGTGTATGCGAGCGCGGACGCACAGCGCAAGTTCGTCGACGATTTCGTGGCCGCCTGGGTCAAGGTGATGAATCTCGACCGCTACGACTTGGCCTGAGCGAACGGCGGCGTCGCGTCGCCTGAGTGCGATCCGGCGACCGGAAGGTCGGTAGATCACCGGGTCGGGGTCCGATCAGGCGTCGCGCAGCGATGCCTGCGTCGGCGCGCGACTTCCACCGCCCTTCCGGTGCGCGCGCTCGCCGCCAGCGCCTCCAGCGTCGCCGCGATGTCCAGGCTCGCCTGCGCGGCCAGCACGATGCCGGCGCGGTCGTCGCGCTCGATGGCGGCCGCGAATGCTTCCGCGGCGAAGCGGAAGCCGCTGCCGACGCTGCTGTGCACGTCCTCGAAAGGGACCGTGTCGGTGCTGCCGCGACGCAGCCGCATCTGGCTCGGCAGATGGCCCCGCGGATCCGATCCCGGCCGTTCGGCGGTGTGGTTCAGGAATTCGGTGTCGATCGAGCAAGCGCTGCGCCTGTTCCAAGTCGAGCGCGAGCGGCTGCTCGCACAGCACGTGCTTGCCGTGCCGCACGGCGCGCACCATCCACGCGGCGTGCAGGCTGTTGTGCAGCGGCTGCTCGATCGCGTCGACCTCGGGTCGGCGAGCAGCGCCTCGTAGCTGCCATGGTGGCGCGCGATGCCGTGCGCGGCGGCGAACCCGGGCCGGTCTCGGCTTGCCGGCTCGCGACCGCGACGATGCGCACCGCCGGGCTGGGTGCCACGTCGCGCGCGAACGGGCGCGCGATGTTCGCGCAGCCGAGGATGCCGATGCGCAGCGCGCCGGGTCGGGCAGGGGAGGTCATGGCAGGTCGCGCGACGCGCGTGGAGCGGACGGGCCGGCCGTTCTGTCGCAGCCCGCCGCAAGGTCAGGCCAGGCACGCCTTCATGCACCGCACTCAGTCGGTCGACTACGCGCTGGTGCTCGACGCGGACGAGGTGCCGATGAAGGCCGGAGACTTTCTGGTCGAGCGCGGCACCAACCACGCCTGGGCCAACCGCTGCGGCTGCGGGCCCGGCGCGACCGTCGGTTCACCGATGCAGCGGTGTATCCACAGCGCTGCTTCGACGGCATGGACGACGTCGCGCTCATCCGCCCGGTCGACGCCGAACAACAGCATCGCGCCGTCGCCCTGCATGCGCGAGACGAGGCCTTGGTGGCGCTGCGCCGCTTCGTGCCAGATCGACTCGACCCGGTGGATCAGGTCGCCGTACACCTCGGGTTCGAGTTGCCCGCTGAGTCGCGTCGAACCGCAAACGTCGGTGAACAGGACGGTCAGGCTGCGCCGCTCCCATCGGGCCGGCCCTCTCTCGATCGGATTGACGCCCTCATCCACCATTCGTTGCCACTGCTTCGATCGCTGGGCCCATCTTCGGGCCCGACCTCGGCGACACCACACCAGCTCCCGCGTGCGCGGCCGTCGAATGCGTCGGGGCCTCAACCGTCGAGCAGGTCGCCCTTGTAGAAGCTCCAGGCGCTGCCGTCGTGCAGGTAGAAGTGGCCGTCGGCGCAGAAGTCCTTGCCCGGGAAGAACTCGCGGTAGGCCTTGGGCACCAGCCGCTCGAGCTGCGCGTCGTTCAGCTCGTCGAACTCGTCGGGCGTGATCGGCATGCCCACGCGCAGCTTGCGGTCCATGTCGTCGCGTTCCGGTCAATCGACGCGACGGCCGAACTCGGCGCTGGCCGCGGTCCAGCGCCGGGCCTGCTCGGACAGGCTGAAACCGAGGCCGGGCAGGTTCGAGACCTGCATGCGCCCGTCGCGGATCGCGAGCCGCTCGTTGAACAACGGCTCCAGCCACTCGAAGTGCTCGACCCACGGTTCGTGCGCATAGGCGGCCGACAGGTGCAGGTGGATCTCCATCGCGAAATGCGGCGCCATCCGGATGCGCGCCTGATCGGCCAGCGCCATGATCTTCAGCATCGGCGTGATGCCGCCCACACGCGGCGCATCGGGCTGGATGACATCGACACTGCGCTGGCGGATGAGTTCGGCGTGTTCGGCCACGCTGGTCAGCATCTCGCCGCTCGCGATCGGGGTGTCGAGCAGCGCCGCCAGTGCGGCGTGGCCCTCGGCGTCGTAGGCGTCGAGCGGCTCCTCGATCCACACCAGGTTGAGCGGCTCGACCCACCGGCCGAAACGCTGCGCGGTGACGCGGTCCCACTGCTGGTTGGCGTCGATCATCAGGCCGACCCGGCCGTCGATCAATTTGTGCACCGCCTGCACGCGCTCCAGGTCGATCATCGGGTCGGGCTGACCGACCTTGAGCTTGATGCCGCCGATGCCGCGCTCGAGCAAAGCCTCGACGTTCTTCAGCACCTCGGGCAGCGGCGTCGACAGGAAGCCGCCCGAGGTGTTGTAGCACTGCACCGAGTCGCGGTGCGCGCCCAGCAGCTTGGCCAGCGGCAGCTGCGCGCGCCTGGCCTTCAGGTCCCACAGCGCGATGTCGAAGGCCGCGATCGCCTGCGTCGACAGACCGCTGCGCCCGACCGACGCGCCGGCCCAGCAGAGCTTGTCCCACAGCCGCGCAATGTCGTTCGGGTCCTCGCCGAGCAGGTTGTCGGCGATCTCCCTGGCGTGCTCGTACTGGCCGCGCCCACCGGCGCGCTTGCTGTACGAGAAGCCGATGCCGGCGTGGCCCTCGCGGCTCTGCACCTCGGCGAAGACGAAGGCAATCTCGGTCAGCGGCTTCTGGCGACCGGTCAGCACCTTGGCGTCGCTGATCGGCGTGGCGAGCGGCAGGAAGACGAGCGACAGCCGGATCCACTCGATCCGGTCGGTCGTCGCCGGGCCGGGCGGCAGGCCGGCCGCCAACGGGTTGACGGCGAGGGTCCGCGTGCTCATCGCGGCTTCACTCCGGCTTGATGCCCGCCGTCTTGATCACGCGAGTCCACAGGTCGAGCTCGCTCTTGACGAAGTCGGTGTAGGCCTTGGCCCCCGGCGCCGGCACCACGAAGCCGACCGACTCGAGGCGCTGCTTGATTTC
>JBDSZM010000150.1:0-8463 GCA_039925165.1 Burkholderiaceae bacterium | reverse complement strand
GCCCGACCGCGGTATCGCGCGGCGCCACCGGATGTCGGTCGGCACCATCGTCAGCGACTCGTCGATGCAGGTCGCATGGCTCACCGGCGGGCGCATCGGCAGCGTCGAAGAGGGCTTCATCGCGCGGCTGCGTCCGGGCGACTGCTTCCTGTTCGCCGGACGCTTGCTGGAATACGTGCGCACCCGCGACATGACGGCCTACGTCAAGCGCGCCGAGAAGAACAAGGGCCGCGTCACGACCTGGGCCGGCGCCAAGATGCCGCTGTCGAGCGAACTGGCCGATGCGGTGCTGGACGTGCTGGCCGATTTCGCCCGCGACGGCGCGGCCCGGCCGTCGCCCGACCCGGAGATCGAAGCCGCCCGGCCGATGCTCGAGACGCAGCAAAAGCTGTCACGCCTGCCCACGCCGCAGACGCTCTTGATCGAGCGGCTGGTCTCGCGCGAGGGCCAGCATCTGTTCCTGTACCCGTTCGCCGGGCGCGCCGCGCACATCGGCCTCGCAAGCCTGCTCGCGTGGCGGCTGGCACGCGATGCGCCCAACACCTTCAGCATCTCGATCAACGACTACGGGCTCGAACTGCTGAGCGCGCTGCCGGTCGATCCGGCCGGGCTGGTCGACCAGCGCCTCTACGCCGCCGCCGACTTGCTGCACGACGTGCTGGCGAGCCTGAATTCGACCGAGCTCGCGCGGCGCCGCTTTCGCGAGATCGCGCGTGTCGCCGGGCTGGTCTTCAGCGGCTTTCCCGGCCAGCCCAAGAGCGCCCGGCAGCTGCAGGCGTCGAGCTCGCTCTTCTACGAGGTGTTTGCCAAGTACGACGCCGGCAACCTGTTGCTCGACCAGGCTCAGACCGAGGTGCTGAGCCAGGAGCTCGACATCCGCCGCCTCGACGAGGTCTTGCAACGCATGCGCTCGCAGCGGGTCGAGTTCGTCGAACTGAAGGTGCCGAGCCCGTTCGCGCTGCCGCTGCTGGTCGAGCGTTTCCGCGAAAAACTCAGCACCGAGAAACTGGCCGACCGGTTGGCCCGCATCGTCGCCGACATGGAGCGCGCGGCCGATGCGTCCCCCGCCCCGCGTCCGCCGCGGCGGCGCGCGGCTGCGGCACGATGACGCCGGTCGCGGTGGGCGGGGGGCTGCTGCTGGCGCTGGCGCTCGCGCTCGGGACCTCCGGCGCGCTCGCGCGTCCGACCTTCAGTGGCGTCGTCACCCATGTCAGCGATGGCGACACGGTCTGGGTCCGGCCCGACGGTGCGCGCCGCAAGCCGCTCAAGCTGCGCATCCGCGGCATCGATGCGCCCGAGCGCTGCCAGGCCGGCGGTGCGGAGGCGAGCGCCGCGCTGAAGTCGCGGCTGCTGCAGGCGCGGGTCGAGGTGCGCAGCCGCGCGAGCGACCGCTACGGCCGGCTGCTCGTCGAGTTGCGAGACGAGCGCAGCGGCGACGATGTCGGTGCGTGGATGGTGGAGCGCGGCCAGGCCTGGAGCGATGGCTTTCGCGGCCGACCCGGTCCGTACGCGGCGCAGGAGCGTGAAGCGCGCCGGGCGCACCGCGGGCTCTTCACAACCCCCGACCCGTTGCCGCCGGCGCTGTTCCGCCGACGCCACGGGCCGTGCGACTGAGAGCCTCCCGGCGCGGCCCGGCGCGCCGGCGCCGGCGGCTTTGCGGGCCCGCCGCCGGAAACGAGTCTCAGATCGCCAGCATCTTCTTCGCTTCGCCGAGCGCCTTCATCGAGTCGTCGTGCTTGCCGGCCTTGTGGGCGGTCTCGCCGTCGGCGCGCAGCTTCTTGACCTTGGCGGCATCGGCGTCCGACAGCTTGGGGTGCGTCGCGAGCTTGGCGTCGATCGCCTTCATCTCGTTGGGACAGTTGTGGGCCAGGGCGCTGCCGGCGGCAAGGGCCAGGGCGATCGACACGAGGATGTTTTTCATGGGGGTCCTGAGCGGTGGGGGATGATCCGGCCGCGCTCCGCTGACCGGAGCGGATCGGGCGCGAACAATCTATCCGGTCCGCGCCACGGCGCGCTTCGGGGCTACCCGCAGAGCGCGCGACTGATCGACAATCCGGCGCTCGCACTTTTTCGGTCCGATCCGATCCCGATCCACGCCCATGCGCTCCGATCGCACTGGCGGCCTCGTCTACAGCACCGACGTCGGCCGCACCTGCCCCGCCTGCCGCCAGGCTTCGGCCGCCTGCGTGTGCGCTGCCGCCGTTCCGGCCCGCGCCAGCGGCGACGGCATCGTGCGCGTCGGTCGCGAAACGCGCGGGCGCGGCGGCAAGACGGTGACGCTGGTGCGCGGACTCGATCTCGAGCTCGACCCGGCGGCGCTCGATGCGCTCGGCAAGTCGCTGCGCAGCGCCTGCGGTGCCGGCGGCAGCGTCAAGGACGGCGTGGTCGAGGTCCAGGGCGACCACCGTGCACGCGTCGCTACCTGGCTGGCCGGGCGTGGCTGGACGGTGAAGACCGTCTGAGATCGGCGAGCCGAGGCGACGGCAGGGCTGCTTGCAATGACTCCCGATTTCGACGCGGCCAAGGCGCTGTTTCTCGACGGTCTGGCGGCGCTGCAGGCCGGGCAACTGGTGCAGGCCGAGACGAGTTTTCTCGCCTCGCTGCAGCGGCTGCCGGGGCGCGTCTCGACCTTCGTCAACCTGGCCGCGACGCGGCTCGCGCTGGGCCGGCCGCAGGACTCGCTCGCCAGCGCCGATGCCGCGCTGGCGATCGAGGCCGGCAGCGCCGACGCCTGGCTGCATCGCGCCAATGCGCTGGCCGAACTCGGCCGACACGCCGAGGCGCTGATCGCATTCCAGGCGGTGTGCCGGCTCGATCCGAGACAGGCCCATGCCTGGAGCCAGGCCGGTTCGCTGCTGCGCGAAGCGGGGCGGTTGACCGAGGCCGCGCAGGCCTACGAACAGGCGCTCGCGCACGGTGCCGATCCAGAGGTCCACCGCTACTTCCTGGCCGCCGTGCGCAACGTCGGTCCGGTGCCGCGCGGTGCGCCGGCACGCTATGTTCAGGGACTGTTCGACGCCTATGCCGGCGAGTTCGACGCGCACCTGGTGGACGTGCTCGGCTACAGCGCGCACCGGGTGCTGGTCGAGCAGTTGCCCGAGCCCGACCGGCGCTGGGCGAACGTGCTGGACCTGGGCTGCGGCACCGGCCTGTGCGGCGCGCTGCTGGCCGGGCGCGCCGACCGGCTGGTCGGTGTCGATCTGTCGGCCGGCATGCTGCGGCAGGCGCAGGCGCTCGGCGTCTATGCGCAGCTGCTGCAGGCCGACCTGGTCGAGCACCTCGACGCGACGACCGAGCGCCACGACCTGGTGCTGGCGGCCGACGTGTTCATCTACGTCGGCGCGCTGGAGCGGGTCTTCGAGGGCGTGCGCCGGGTGCTGACGCCGGGCGGCCGGTTCTGCTACTCGGTCGAATCGGCCGTGCCGCTCGGGCCGGACATCGTGCTCACGCCGGGCCTGCGCTATGCGCACGCCGCGCCCTACCTCGCCGCACTGGCGCAGCGCCACGGCTACACGGTCGAGCGCGAGGTGGTGGCACCGATCCGCGAGGAGCAACGCGTCCCGATCGCGGGCCGCTACGTGGTGCTGCGACGCGATTAGCGCCGGTTGACAGGCCCTGCGCCGGTGCCGGGTCTAAGATCGCGCCGCGCGCCATGTCGATCCCTGCCTTCCGATCCCGCATCACCCGCCGCTGCGCCTTCGTGCTGTGGCTGGCCTTGCTGCTGCCTGCGGTGCAGTCGCTGGCGGCGTGGCATGCGCAGTCGCACGCGCGGATCGATGTCGAGGTCGGCGTCGACGATCCCCGACTGGCGCACCTGCAGGCCTGCGACCTGTGCCTGACGCTGGCCGGTCTGGCGCACACGGCGCCGCCGCCGGTGCCGCTCGTCGCCGCGCCGCTGCGCCTTGCCCAAGCGCCGCCGGCGCCGTGGCCCGACCTGCCCGACGGTGCCGCCGCCGTTTTCGCCTACCAGGGCCGCGCCCCGCCCGACGCTCCACGCTGACCGCTGTCCCGCGGCCGCGCGAGTTCGTCTCGTGCCGCCGATGTCTCGACGTCATGCCTGGAGATCGATCTCATGAAGCTATTGATGGCGGCCGGCCTTGCGCTGGTCGCGGCCTTGCCGACCCTGCCTTTGCGTGCCCAGCCGGTGGATCCGGCCAGCGCTGCCGAACTGCGCGCCCTGCGCCAGCAACTTGACGCGCTGCGCGCTGATTACGAGGGCCGCCTGCAGGCGCTGGAGGCACGGCTGCGTGCCGCCGCAGCGACGCCCGTGCCTGCGCCCGTTGCCGCTGCCGCGGCGCCACCGCCCATGCAGGCGCCCGAACCCGTGCCCGCGCCTGCGCCCGCGCTCGCCGCGAGCCCGCCGCCGGTCGGCAGTGCCAACGCCTTCAACCCGGCCATCTCGCTGATCCTTTCCGGAACCTACGCACGCAGCTCGCGCGACCCGTCGACCTATGCGATCCGCGGCTTTGCGCTGCCCGAGGGCGGGGAAGCCGGGCCGGGGTCGCGCAGCTTCAGCCTCGGCGAGTCCGAACTCGGCCTGTCGGCGAGCGTCGATCCGTGGTGGCTGGGCAGCGCCAGTATCGCGATCCACGGCGACGACACGGTTTCGGTCGAGGAGGCCTACGTGCAGACGACGGCGCTCGGCAACGGCCTCACGCTGAAGGCCGGGCGTTACCTGTCGAACATCGGCTACCTGAACCCCAAGCACGCGCACACCTGGGACTTCGTCGACAACCCGCTTGCCTACCAGGCGCTGCTCGGGACCCAGTTCGGCGACGACGGGCTGCAACTGCGCTGGCTGGTGCCGACCGAGCAATACCTCGAACTGGGCGCCGAAATCGGGCGCGGCCGCGGCGCGCCGGCCAACGACGGCGGCACCGGCGGACGCAACGGCGCCGGGGCGTGGACCCTGACCGCGCACACCGGCGGCGACATCGGCGAGAGTCACAACTGGCGCGCCGGACTGTCGCTGCTGAACGCCCGCGCGACCGGCCTCGGCCTGGTCGATGTCGATGCGCTCGGAGATTCGGTGCTGAATGCCTACACCGGCACGAGCCGGGTCTGGATCGCCGACGCGGTCTGGAAGTGGGCGCCGGGCGGCAACGCGCAGCGCACCAACCTGACACTGCAGGGCGAATACCTGCGCAGCCGGCGCCGCGGCAGTCTGGTCTATGACGTGGGCGGCGCCGACAGCGCGGGCGACTACCGCGCGACCGCCTCGGGCTGGTATCTGCAAGGCGTCTACCAGTTCATGCCGCGCTGGCGGGTCGGCCTGCGCACCGAGCAGCTCGACGCCGGACAGGCCGACTTCGGCGCCAACAACGGCGTGCTGTCCGCGGTTGCTTTCCAGCCGCGCAAGCACAGTCTGATGGTCGACTTCAACGCCAGCGAATTCTCGCGCCTGCGCCTGCAGTTCGCGCTGGACCGCGCGCGCGAAGGCGCCGGCGACAGGCAGCTCGTCCTGCAATACCAGATGAGCCTGGGTGCGCACGGCGCGCACGGCTACTAGGCCGAGGAGTCATGACCATGACGACATGTTCGATCTTTCGCGGCCTGACGCTCGCCGGGCTCCTGCTGCTGGCGCTGCCGGCGCAAGCCGCCCTCAAGGTCTTTGCCTGCGAACCCGAATGGGGCGCGCTCGCGCAGGAGCTCGGCGGCGCGCGGGTCGAGGTCTCGGTGGCGACCACCGCGCTGCAGGACCCGCACCACATCCAGGCCAGGCCGAGCCTGATCGCACGCGCCCGCAACGCCGACCTGGTCGCCTGCACCGGCGCCGAACTCGAGCAAGGCTGGCTGCCGCTGCTGCTGCAGCAGGCCGGCAATGCCAAGGTCCAGCCCGGGCAGCCCGGCCACTTTGCCGCCGCCGACCAGGTGCGCAAGCTCGATGTGCCGCGGCAGCTCGACCGTGCCCAGGGCGACGTGCATGCGGCCGGCAACCCGCATGTCCAGACCGACCCGCGGGCGATCGCCCGCATCGCGACGGCGCTGGCGGCCCGGCTGCGCCTGATCGATCCGGAGAACGCCGCCGAGTACGCGCGTCGCGAGGCCGATTTTGCGCAGCGCTGGAGCCAGGCGCTGGCCGGCTGGTTGGCGCGCGCGGCGCCGCTGCGCGGGGTGCCGGTGGTCTCGCAGCATCAGGCGTTCTCCTACCTCTACGACTGGCTCGGGCTGAAGGAGGTGGCGGTGCTCGAACCCAAGCCGGGGGTCGAGCCGACCGTGTCGCACCTGCAGTCGGTGCAGGCGGCGCTGAAGGCGACGCCGGCGCGGATGGTCGTGCACGCGGCCTACCAGGACCCGCGCGCATCCGAGTGGCTGAGCAAGAACGCTGGCGTCGCGGTGGTCAAGTTGCCCTTCACGGTCGGCGGCAGCGAGGGCGCGAAGGACCTGTTCGGGCTTTTCGACGACACCGTGACGCGCCTGCTGGCCGGCGCGGCGGGGGCCCGGCCATGAGGCTCGGGCGGGCATCGGCGCGGGCCCTGCGGGGGCGGGCGATGTGCCGGGGGGCCGGATGAGCCTGCACTGGAACGCCCTCGACCTCGGCATCCTCGGCCCGGCGCTGCTGGCCGGCTTGCTGGTGCTGGCCACGCACGTGCCGCTGGGCGCACAGGTGCTGGACCGCGGGATCGTCTTCATCGACCTGGCGATCGCGCAGATCGCCGGGCTTGGCGTCATCGCCGCGAGTGCCTTCGGCTTGCCCGAGGGCGGGGTCGCGGTCCAGCTCGCGGCGGTCGGCGCGGCGCTGCTCGGGGCCTTGCTGCTGACCTGGACCGAGCGCCGTGCGCCGGCCCAGCAGGAGGCGCTGATCGGCGTGCTGTTCATCCTGGCGGCCTGCGCGGGCATCCTGCTGCTGGCCGGCAATCCGCAGGGCGGTGAGCACCTGAAGGACCTGCTGGTCGGGCAGATCCTGTGGGTCGACCGTGGCCAGCTGATCGGGTTGGCGGTGATTACGGCCCTGCTGCTCGCGCTGCTGGTGCTGGGCTGGATGCGACGCCTCGGCGGGTTCGGCTTCTATGCGGTGTTCGCGGTCGCCGTGACGGCGTCGGTGCAGCTGGTGGGCGTGTACCTGGTCTTCGCGAGCCTCATCATCCCCGCGCTCGCGACACGCGGCATGACCGGCCGCTCACGCCACCTGCTGGCCTACGCGGTGGGGGCCGCGGGTTATGGCCTCGGGCTGGCGCTGTCGGCACTGGCCGATCTGCCGTCGGGCGCGGTGATCGTCTGGACGCTCGCGGCCTGCGCGCTGGCGGTGGCCGTGGCGCGGCCCCGGCCTCAGAACTTGCAGCAGCGGTAGGCCAGGCCGATCGATACCGATACGCTCGAGCCGTTGCGGGTCAACGGGCTCGCGAGGGCTTCCGAGCGCAGCCGGGTCGCGCCCACGCTGGCAAAGCCGATCCAGCGCGACGTGAAGGCGGTCGTGAGCCCGGCGCCGGCGTGCAGGTCGACCAGGCCCGCATCGGGCCGAAAGACCGGCAGGCCCGAGCGCGCCGAGGCGGCTTCGGTGACGCCGTAGTAGGTCCGCATGTGCTGGGCGTCGGACCAGTTGGCGCCGACGCCGAAGGTGGCGACGGTGTCGCGCGCGAGCGGCAGGCGGTAGCCCACATCGGTGCTGGCGAGCGCGCCGCCGCGGCGCCCCAGCAGGTCCTGCGAGACCGTGCCTGCGACCGACCAGCGCGCATTGATGTCGTACGACGCGTAAGCCCGGCCGCGCAGGGTGCGCTTGACGTCTTCGATGCCGGTCAGATCGATCGACTCGGACGACTTGCGGCCCGAGTCGACGCGCAGGCCGAACCCCAGCTTGACCTTGGTGCCGTCGATGAGCGACGCCGTGAGGCCGGGCCCGCGCGTGTCCTGGCCGAAGTCGAGGATCGAGCTCGCGCCCGAGGCCGAAAGCCGGATCCGGCCGTACTCATAGGCCAGCACCGGCGCGAGCGAGGTCGACCGGCGGCTGGAACCCGTGTATTCCGGGTTGTTGCGAACCACTGCGCCGACCACGAACCGAGAACTGGCCAGCAGGTCGTCGATCCAGTCGTCGGCATGCACCGCAGGCACGGCCCCGGCCAGCGCCAGCGCGAGGCCGGCGCGTACTGCCACGTACATCACTGCCGCATCAGAGCGATTCGACGTACGTGCGCAGGCGATCCGAGCGGCTCGGGTGCTTGAGCTTGCGGATCGCCTTGGCCTCGATCTGGCGCACCCGTTCGCGCGTCACGTCGAACTGCTTGCCGACCTCTTCCAGCGTGTGGTCGCTGCTCATGTCGATGCCGAAGCGCATCCGCAGCACCTTGGCCTCGCGCGGGGTCAGGCCGTCGAGGATCTCGCCGACCACCGCGCGCAGGCCGGCCTGCATCGCCGCTTCCATCGGCGCGACGTTGTGCGTGTCCTCGATGAAATCGCCGAGCGTGGTATCGCCTTCCTCGCCGACCGGCGACTCCATCGAGACCGGCTCCTTGGCGATCTTCATGA
>JBDSZM010000149.1:0-3227 GCA_039925165.1 Burkholderiaceae bacterium | reverse complement strand
CGCGCATCGCGTAGCCGCCCGGAACGTGCCACAGCGCGCCGTGCTCCAGCTCGCCGGCACTGCCGACGATGGCGCCCTTGCCGTAGCTCAGCAGCCGTTCGAGCGGCACGTCCATCGCGGCCTGGAGCCGGCGCGCCATCTCGGCGCCGAGCGGGTTGAGCGCCGCCATCATCGGCAGCGCGGGCGAGCTGGAGCACGGCGCACTGTGGCACGTGCCGGGCGGCTACGCGATGCGCGAGCTGCTCGGCTGGAAGGGTGCCGCGGCGGCCTACGCACAAGGGCGCGGCGGCGAAGCAAGCAGTGGACAGCCCGGCAACGGCCTCGCCATCGTGCCGTCGACCAAGAAGGTCGGCCCGCCCGGCTGCGCGCTCGACGTGCCGCTGACCCACATCAACGCCGCCTACGTGCGCAGCCACTTCGATGCCATCGAGGTCCGCGTGCCCGGCGCGCCGGTCGCCGACGAGATCGTCTACATCCTCGCGATGACGACCGGCGCGCGCGTCCACGCACGCGTCGGCGGCCTGCAGCCGAGCGACATCGCGAAGTGGGACGGCTTGCGCTGAGCCCGGCACCCACCGAACCTATTCCGGAGACACCGACATGCCCGCCGAGATCCGCAAGCTGATCGTCCAGGTCGACGAAGTGCGCCGTGAGATGGGCCGTCCGGTCGAGCCGCCAACCCGGCGCGCCCTCGCGATGGCGGTCATCGCCAACCCCTGCGCCGGCCGCTACGTCGAGAACCTCGATGCGCTGGTCGCGATCGGCGAGGAACTCGGCGGCCTGCTCGGCCAACGTTGCGTGCAGGCGCTGGGCATCAAGCCCGGCCAGGCCCAGAGCTACGGCAAGGCGGCGATCGTCGGCGAGGCCGGCGAGATCGAGCACGCCGCGGCGATCCTGCACCCGAAGCTCGGCGCACCGCTGCGTGCTGCCGTCGAGAAGGGCGCGGCGCTCGTGCCCTCGGCCAAGAAACGCGGCGGTCTCGGTACCGCGATCGACGTGCCGCTCGGCCACAAGGACGCCGCCTTCGTGCGCAGCCACTTCGACGCGATGGAAGCCCGCGTGTCCGACGCGCCGCGTGCCAACGAGATCGTGGTCTGCGTCGTTGTCACCGACAGCGGGCGCCCGCTGGCCCGCATCGGTGGCCTCGGCGTCGCCGAGGTCCAGGGCCAGGACGGCCTGCGCTGAACGCGCGCGCCGCCCGCCGTCCGACCGCTTCCATTTCAGTTGCCGTTTGCATGTCCTCCCTCGCTCACAATGCCTTCGTCGCCAACCCCAGGAGCCCTTCGATGATTCAACGCAGACACCTGCTGGCCGCCGCCGCCCTCGGTCTCACCGGCTGCATCGCCAGCGCCCAGGGCACGATCAAGATCGGCGAGATCAACAGCTACAAGGCGCAGTCGGCCTTCCTCGAGCCCTACAAGAAAGGCATGGACCTGGCGATCGACGAGGTCAACGCCGCCGGCGGCGTGGGCAGGCGCAAGCTCGAACTCATCACGCGCGACGACAACGCCAGCCCGGGCGACGCAGTGCGGGTCGCCGAGGAGCTGCTGTCGCGCGAGAAGGTCGACGTGCTGATGGGCACCTTCCTGTCGCACATCGGCCTCGCGATGACCGACTTCGCGAACCAGAAGAAGGTGTTCTTCCTGGCCGCAGAGCCGCTGACCGACAAGATCGTCTGGGGCAACGGCAACCGCTACACCTTCCGACTGCGCCCGGGAACCTACATGCAGTCGGCGATGCTGGTGCCGGAAGCGGCCAAGCTGAAGAAGAAGCGCTGGGCGGTGGTGTACCCGAACTACGAATACGGCCAGTCGGCGGTCGCCAACTTCAAGGCGCTGCTGAAGGCGGCGCAGCCCGACGTCGAGTTCGTCGCCGAGCAGGCGCCGGCGCTCGGCAAGCTCGACGCCGGCAGCGTCGTGCAGGCGCTGGCCGATGCCAAGCCCGACGCGATCTTCAACGTGCTGTTCGGCGCCGACCTCGCCAAGTTCGTGCGCGAGGGCAATACCCGCGGCCTGTTCCAGGGCCGCGACGTGGTCAGCGTGCTGACCGGCGAGCCCGAGTACCTCGACCCGCTGAAGGACGAGACGCCGAACGGCTGGATCGTCACCGGCTACCCGTGGAACGGCATCAACACGCCCGAGCACAAGGCCTTCCTCGCCGCCTACCAGGCCAAGTGGAAGGACTACCCGCGGCTCGGCTCGGTGGTCGGCTATACCGCCATCAAGTCGCTCGCCGAAGGCATCAAGAAGGCCGGCGGCACCGACACCGAGAAGATGATCGCGGCGTTCCGCGGCCTCCAACTCATGTCGCCGTTCGGCCCCATCACCTACCGCGCCGAGGACCACCAGTCGACCATGGGCGCGTTCGTCGGCAAGACCAAGAACGAGGGCGGCAAGGGCGTGATGGTCGACTACGTCTATCTCGACGGCGCCAAGTTCCAGCCGAGCGCGGCCGAGGTCAAGAAGATGCGGGCGACCGGGGACTGATCCGGCGCTGTTCGTTGACCCTTCTCCTCTCCCTTGCCTGACCCTCTCCCTCGGGGAGAGGGTTGGGCTGACGGGCGTGCACACCGATCCTTACCCCCGCCCTCTCCGAAAGGGAGTGGGCGTAAACCATGGACCTCTCCGGCTTCCTCGTCCAATTGCTGAACGGCCTGGCCGGGGCGTCGTCGCTCTTCCTCGTCGGTGCCGGGCTGTCGCTGATCTTCGGCGTCACGCGCATCGTCAACTTCGCCCATGGCTCGTTCTTCATGCTGGGCATCTACGTCGCTTACACGCTGGTCGACCGGCTCGCGAGTGGCCCGAATTCGGGCGCATGGTTCTGGCCGGCGCTGCTGCTCGCCGCCCTGGCGGTCGGCGCGCTCGGCGGGCTGGTCGAGGTGCTGCTGCTGCGCCGCATCTACCGCGCCCCCGAGCTGTTCCAGTTGCTCGCCACCTTCGCGTTGATGCTCGTCTTCAAGGACGCGGCGCTGTGGCTGTGGGGCCCTGAAGACCTGCTCGGCCCGCGCGCGCCGGGTCTCGGCGGCGCCGTCACCATCCTCGGCCGGCGCGTGCCGACGTACGACCTTTTCCTGATCCTGGTCGGCCCGCTGGTGCTCGGCGCGCTGTGGCTGCTGCTGACGCGCACCCGCTTCGGCACGCTGATCCGCGCCGCGACGCAGGACCGCGAGATGGTCGCCGCGCTCGGCGTCAACCAGGCCTGGCTCTTCACCGCGGTGTTCGCGCTCG
>JBDSZM010000148.1:0-2660 GCA_039925165.1 Burkholderiaceae bacterium | reverse complement strand
TTTCCAGCAAGCGCAGCCGCGGGCCGCCGGCCACGAGATAGTTCTCGGCGTGTACCTCGAACCACATGCCTTCCGACGCGCAGGCCAGCGCCGCGTCGTGGTGCTCGGGCTTGAGGCCGAGCCCGGAAAGCATGGGGGGTTTCATGGCAGTGCGCGTCGAATCAGGCCTTCATCTCCGTCAGCGATCCGGTGCCCTTCGGGGTCTTGATCGTCGCGCAGGTACCGGCCGGCACGTTCTTCCAGGCATTGCCCTGGTAGTCGGTCTTCGAGGTGCCTGCGCACGTGGTGCCGGCGCCCGCCTTGCAATCGTTCTTGCCGGCCAGCGCGACGCCATAGCACTTGTCCATGCTGGCCGTCTTGTCGCCCATGGGCTTGCTGTCGGCTGCCATGGCGGCGCCGGCGGCAAGGGCGGAGAGTGTGAATGCGGTGATTGCGATGGAACGGTTCATGATGAGTTGACTCCGGGGGTTGAGGAGAGAACCTGCCAAGTGGCGCGGTTGAAGGTATTTCGCGAACGGTGGGCCGCCGGTTACAGCACATCGCACAATTCGCAGACTATTTTCCTGGTCGGCTGTAACCGCCCTGCGCGATGCCGCGAACTACAGAAGCAACGCGATCCCCGCCCGGCGACGTCGAGGCAGAGCTGCATGCCTTGTTCGTACGTGGACTGGGCGGAGATCCAGCCGCGTACCACGCCGTCCTGCAAAGGCTCAGCGCGCATTTGCGCGCATTTCTGGGCAGGCGCTTGTTCGGCTGGCCCGACGACGTTGAGGACCTTGTTCAGGAATGCCTGCTTGCCATGCACAACAAGCGCCACACCTACCAGAGCGACCAGCCGCTGACGGCCTGGGTGCACGCGATCGCCCGCTACAAGCTGATCGACCTGCTGCGATCGAAATCCGGGCGCGAAGCCCTGCACGATCCGATCGATGACGATCTGGCGGTCTTTGCCGAGTCGAGCACTGATGCGAGCGACGCACGCCGCGACCTGACTGGCTTGCTCGCAACCCTGCCAGAGCGGCAGCGCCTGCCGATCGAGCACGTCAAGCTCGAGGGCCTGTCGGTGACGGAGGCGGCAGCCTTGCTGGGCATGTCGGAGTCGGCCGTCAAGGTGGGCATCCATCGCGGTCTGAAGGCGCTCGGCAAGCGCGTAGCGACCTCATCGTGAAGACCGATGACCTGATTTCCCTTCTGGCGGCCGACACGGCGCCGGTCCCCAGCCGTGCAGCGTCCAGGCAGATCGCGATCGCGATGACGGTGGGCGTCCCGCTGGCGATCCTGGCGATGCTTCTGACGATCGGGACCCGACCCGACCTGGCAGCGGCGATCCGGTTCCCGATGTTTTGGGTGAAGGTGCTGTTTCCGGCCGCGGTGGCCTGCGCCGGCTTCGCGACCCTGGTTCGGCTGGCGCGTCCGGGCGTCAGCGCACGCGCCGGCACGTTGGCCAGCGTCCTGCCGGTCCTTCTGTTGTGGCTGATGGCGGTCGCGGCGTATGCCAGTGCGCCGGCGTCGGAGCGTGCCGCGATGGTGTGGGGTCAGAGCTGGCGGACATGCACCCTGAGCGTCCTGATGATCTCGGTTCCGATCTTCGTGGCAACGTTCCTCGCGTTGCGCCGGCTCGCGCCCACGCAACTTTCGCAGGCCGGCGCGTGTGCGGGCATGCTCAGCGGTGCGGCAGGTGCCGCTATCTATGCGTTTCATTGTCCGGAGACGGCCTTGCCTTTCATGGCCATCTGGTACGTCGCCGGCATCGCGGCGACCGCCGGCATCGGCGCTGCGCTGGGCCCCAGGCTGCTGCGATGGTGACTCCCGAGCGCCTGCGCTGGCGTGCACGATGTCGACCGTCGAGGCAGGCCTGATCCCAGGCCTTCGGGCTCGGTGCCGCGCCGATCCTCGCCTCGCGACTCTTCGACGGCCTCGACGGCACGGTCGCCCGGGCCCCGACACCGACGGACCGCGGCGGCTTTCTCGACAGCAGCCTTGATTTTCTCTCTATCCGGCGATCCCGCTCGCCTTCGCGGTCGCGCAGCCGGCCGCCAACGCGCTGGCGACGGCCGTCCTCCTTGCCGCGTTCGTCGGCACCGGCACCTCCATGCTGGCGTTCGCGACGATCGACGCCGAGCGCGGGCTGACCCGCGTCGATGACCCGGACAAGTCGTTCTTCTTTCTTGGGCCGGGTTCGCCTGCGGCCGTCCGGGCACCGCACATTCGACGCCCGCGCCGGAGTGCTCGTTGGTGCAGAATGGTCCGCGTCAAGGGCTCGAGATGCGAACCCTCCTGCCTTGCGGAGAGTCACATGCCACTGTTCATCATCGAACGCAACTTTGCCGAACAACTGGACCTGAGCGACGACGCTGTCGTCGCGGTGTCGAAGATCAACGGCGAAGTGGGTGTCAACTGGGTGTTTTCGTTCCTGAGCGCCGACAAGCGCAAGACCTATTGC
Organism: Burkholderiaceae bacterium; assembly: GCA_039925165.1. Classification (GTDB taxonomy): domain Bacteria; phylum Pseudomonadota; class Gammaproteobacteria; order Burkholderiales; family Burkholderiaceae_C; genus JBDSEG01. The sequence continues at coordinate 217 of JBDSZM010000148.1, read as the reverse complement.
CTCTACGAAGCCAAGGATCCGGAAGCCATTCGCGAAGCTGCGCGCCGGGCGAACGTGCCCGCCGACATGATCGTCGAGGTCTCGCAGGCGTTCGGGACAGCGATCGGCGCGCCGCCCAGTCTGGCGCAAGCCGCCGCCTGAGGTGAGCCGCCCGGCGGCAGCGGATGCACCGCCGGCACCGCAAAGCCTTTATGTAGCAGCCGCGGCCGGGTAACGC
>JBDSZM010000147.1:0-2639 GCA_039925165.1 Burkholderiaceae bacterium | reverse complement strand
TGATCTGGCCGGCGCGCTCGGCCTGGCGGCTGGTCTTCTCGAGCGCGGCGATCAGGTCGGGCTTCTCGATCGCATCGTTGCGCACGCGGCTCACCATGCCGTTGCAGTAGTTCGCGATCGCGGTCAGCGGCTGGTTCAGTTCATGCGCGACCGACGAGGCCATCTCGCCCATCGTCACCAGTCGGCTCGTCACCTGCGCCTTCTCGGCCTGGCTGGCGGCCAGCGCCTGGGCATTGCGGCGTGCCGTGATGTCGGTCGCGATCAGCATCTGCGCCAGTCGCCCGTCGGTCCATTGCAGGTAGCGCGCCCGCACGTCGAACCACTTCTGCAGCGGCTCGATCAGGACCTCGCGGGTGTCCGATCCGGCGTCGGTCAGTTCCTGGGTCGGCAACCCGACGAGGTTGTCGGTGTCCTCCGGGTCGGGCGCGAACTCGAAGCCCGGCTCGCCGCCGGCCAGCAGCGCGTGGCCCTGTGCCTCGGCGCCGAACCAGAGGCGATACGACCGGTTCGCGAACAGCAGCTCGCCCTGCTGCACCGACAGCACCGAGACCGCCGCATCGAGTCCCTCGAGCACCGTCGTGAAGCGTTCGTGCGAGGCCGAGAGCTGGTCGCGGATGCGCTTGGCCTCGGTGATGTTGGTCATCGACGTCATCCAGCCGGTCTGCTGGCCCTTCGGGTCGATCAGCGGCGAGACGTACATGCGCGCGTCGAACAGCGAGCCGTCGCGCCGCATGATCCGCACCTCGATCCCGCCGGCCGGGCTGCGTCCTTGCAGCTCCTGCTGCAACAGGCGGTTGTTCTCTTCGACGCGGTCGGGAGGCCAGTGCGGGAAGGGCGGCTTGCGGCCGATCAGGTCGGCGTCCGAGAAGCCGGTCATCGCGCAGAACGCCGGATTGACGTAGGTGATGCGGCCTTCCATGTCCATGGCGCGCATCCCGGTCAGCATCGAGTTTTCCATCGCGCGGCGGAAGTTGGTTTCCGAGACCAGCGCGCTTTGCATCTGCAGCCGGCGCGCCATGTGGCGCCAGGTGCCGAGCAGCATCCACACCGTCAGCACCGACAGCGCAGCGACCATCCAGAAAAGCGTGTTGCCGATGAGTCCGATCGAGGTCCGGTAGCCCACGCCGCGCAGCACCAGCCCGTTGGCGGCCGGCGCGATCGGAATCTCGTGCACCAGCGTGGCCTTGGCCGCGACCCGGCCGGGCATCGGCGTCACGGTGCTGGCCAGGGTGCGGTCCTGGCTGTCGAGCATCGAGATGGCGTGCCGGTTGGCCACCTCGCCGGGGACGAAGTAGCGCATCAGCGCGTCGACCGAGTACTCGGCGACGAGGGTGCCCGAGAACGTGCTGCGGTCGATCAGCGGCACGTGGATCTGGAAGACCGCCAGGCCCTGCGCGTCGAAGAAGGGTTTGGAGTAGACCGGCTGGCGCAGCGTTCGGGCGGACGAGAACGCGGTCTCGGCCTCGCTGGGCTTGCCGTTGGGCGGTGGGCCTACGCCCTCGACCGGCGCCGTGTCCGAGAAAAAGGTGTTGGCGGCGTAACCGGCCTTGCGCGAACGGTCCGCAGACAGCCACAACAGGTAGGTGATCTCGGGTCGCTCGCGGGTGAAGCTGCCGGCGTGTTCAAGAAAGTCGTCGGCGTCGATGGTGCGGGTCGAAATCTCGCGCGCGATCCGCAGCAATTGCTCCTGGTTCTCGATCAGGCGCAGGCGGATCTGCTGCTGCGAGATTTCGGTGTCGCGCTTGACGGCCTCCTGCTGACGCTCGAATTCCTCGTTGCGCAGGTACCAGAACGCCGAGATGATCGCCGCCAGGAACAGCAACACCGACACCAGCGGGCCGAGTGTCGCGTAACGGTCCTGCCGCGACGGCGACTGGCGGCGCCACCAGCGACCGAACAGGCGCTCAGGCCAGGTTCGAGAAGGTCGCACCGGCGCGACAGAGGGAACGGCTCGCATCTCGCCGATTATCCGATGCGCGTTTCGGGTGTGGAATGGATGCTGCATTATGAAATTACAAATCACCATTTGGAATTTGCTTGGAGGTGTGCGAGACTGCGCGCCGAACGGCTAAAACGTCGAACCGTCGACCTCTTTTCAGGAGTCTCACCATGTCAGCCTTGCCCGTATCTTTCCTGGGTGCCGCAGCCAACGACGCCGATGCGCAGGAAACCCGCGAGTGGCTGGACGCGCTCTCGGCGGTCATCGGTGCCGAAGGCGGCGAGCGCGCCCACTTCCTGCTGGAACAACTGATCGACCACGCCCGCCAGGCGGGCATCGACCTGCCGTTCTCGGCCAACACGGCCTACGTCAACACGATCCCCACCGACCAGGAAGAGCGCACGCCGGGCAACATCGAGATCGAGGAGCGGCTGCGCACCTACATGCGCTGGAACGCGATGGCGATGGTGGTCAAGGCGAACCGCCTGCACCCGGCCGACGGCGGCGATCTGGGCGGCCACATTTCGAGCTTCGCCTCGCTGGCGACCATGTTCGGCACCGGCTTCAACCACTTCTGGCACGCCGAGTCGGCCGACCACGGCGGCGACCTGCTCTACATCCAGGGCCACTCGTCGCCCGGCGTCTATGCGCGCGCCTTCATGGAAGGCCGGATCAGCGAGGAGCAGCTGCTCAACTTCCG
>JBDSZM010000146.1:0-3472 GCA_039925165.1 Burkholderiaceae bacterium | reverse complement strand
AAAGCGCCGAAGCGCTTCGTGCTGGTCGACGGCGGCACCCACTACAGCACCAACGGCCTGGGTGCGGCGCAGTACCGCGCCGCCCTGCGCGACCTGTTCGGCCTCGGCGCCTGATGCATCGCCGGCCGGTGGCCGGTGCATGGTCCAATCCCGCATGGCCACGCTCAAGCTCACCAAACCCGTCGCGCCCCGCGCCCGTGGCACGCCGTCGCGGCCGCCGCTGCGCGGCAATGCGGGCGCGCGTCGACCGTCGATGACGGCGCGCGATCCGCGTGCGTCGACCCCGACGCCGGACAGCGACGCGGCGCGCCCCGTCGCCCGGCCGTCGCGCGACCCATTCGATCAACCCCGCAGGCCCGATGCCCAGGGCGCGCGCGGCTCGACTGCCGCGCCGCGCCGCACGGAGGCGACGCCGCCGACGTCGCCCGAGCAGCGCCTCGCCGACGGCCGGCGCTGGTTGGCCGAACGCGAAGCGCGCTATCAGGAGCAACTGCGGCTGCGCTTCGGCGACTACGTGCTGCCCGAATTCGCCGAGCGGGCGCCGTCCGAGCCGGCGCGTCGCGACACGGCGCCGCAGCGTCAGCCCTCGCAGCCGCGCGAGCGGCGCGCGGCGCCGAACACGGCCTTCGGCGCTGGCGCTGCGGCGAATGACCGTCACCGCAACGAGCCGCGCGATGACCGCGACGACCGGGACGATGAGCCGACCACCCACGCGCCGGGCAGCCTGCGGCTGTCGAAGCGCATGAGCGAACTCGGCATTGCGTCGCGCCGCGAGGCCGACGAATGGATCGCCAAGGGCTGGGTCCGGGTCGACGAACAGGTCGTGAAGGAACTCGGTTCCCGGGTCGTGCCGTCGCAGCGCATCACGGTCGACGCCAAGGCACGCTTTCAGCAGGCGCAGCGCGTGACGGTGCTGATCCACAAGCCGATCGGCTATGTGAGCGGCCAGGCCGAGGATGGCTACGAGCCGGCCTACGTGCTCGTCACGCCGGACCGGCAATGGACCGAGGACCACTCCGGCACGCGCTTCCTGCGCGAGCACCTGCGCAACCTCGCGCCGGCCGGCCGGCTCGACATCGACTCGACCGGCCTGCTGGTGCTCACCCAAGATGGAAGGGTCGCCAAGCAGCTGATCGGCGAGGACAGCGAGCTCGACAAGGAGTACTTGGTGCGGGTCGAGCCGCTGCCCGAGGGCACGCCGTTCGACGCCGCGTCGCTCGCGCTGCTGAACCACGGCCTCGAGCTCGACGGCGAGCCGCTGCGGCCGGCCCAGGTCGAGTGGCTAAACGCGGACCAGCTGCGCTTCGTGCTGCGCCAGGGCAAGAAGCGTCAGGTGCGCCGCATGTGCGAACTGGTCGGGCTGAAAGTGGTCGGCCTGAAGCGCGTGCGCATCGGCGCGGTCATGCTGGGCGACCTGCCGGTCGGCCAGTGGCGTTACCTGCGGCGGGACGAGAGCTTTGTCTGACCGGACGGCGCAGTCGAACCTGACGACATCATGAAACGCCGCACCGTCCTGCTGGGCGGTGTCGGTGCGGTCGGCGCGCTGGTGATCGGCTGGTCGGCGTTGCCACCGCGCCAGCGCCTGCTGCCGACCCAGGATAGACCTGCGGTCGCGGACCAGAGCGCGCTCAATGGCTGGGTCCGGATCGGCAGCGACGACAGCGTCACCATCCTGATGTGCAAGACCGAGATGGGCCAGGGCGCGCACACCGGCCTGGCGATGCTGCTGGCCGAGGAACTCGACGCCGACTGGTCGAAGGTGCGGGTCGAGGCCGCGCCGATCGACGCGATCTACAACAACCTCGCGACCACCGTCGACGGCCTGCCCTTCCATCCCGACGACGACGGCGTGCTGAAGAACGTGGCAGGCTGGTTGACCGCCAAGACCATGCGCGAGGTCGGGGTGATGGTCACCGGCGGCTCGTCGAGCATCAAGGACCTCTGGCAGCCGATGCGCGAGGCCGGCGCCTCGGCGCGGGCGATGCTGGTCGGCGCGGCCGCGGCGCAATGGGGCGTGGCACCGGCCGAGTGCAGCGTCACATCGGGCACCGTCGCGCACCCTTCGGGACGCAGCGCGCGTTACGGCGAACTCGCGGTCGCCGCGGTGGGCCAGCCGCTGCCGCGACGTCCGGCGCTCAAGGATCCGGCCCGTTACACGCTGATCGGCCAGCCGCTGCGGCGGATCGAAGCGCCGGCCAAGGTCGACGGCAGCGCGCGCTTCGGCATCGACGTGCGGCCGGCGGGCCTGCGCTACGCGAGCATCGTGATGTGCCCGACCCTCGGCGGCCGGGTGGCGCGCTTCGATGCCGGCGCTGCCGCGGCGATGCCCGGCGTACGCAAGGTGCTGGCGATCCCGCCGCTGCATGGCGCGGCCGGCGGTGTGGTGGTGATCGCCGACGCGCCCTTCCAGGCGCTGCGCGCGGTGCAGGCGGTGCAGGTCGACTGGGACGCCGGCCCCGGCCAGGCAATCGACAGCGACGCGATCCTGCGCGAGCTGGCGGCGAGCCTGGACCGCGAACCGGGCCATGCCTTCTTCGAGCACGGCGATGCGGATGCCGCCCTGCGCTCGGCCACGCGCACCCTCCGCGCCGAATACCGTGCGCCGTATCTCGCGCACGCCGCGCTCGAACCGCTGAACTGCACCGTGCAGTTCAAGGCGGGGCGCGCCACGGTCTGGGCGTCCACCCAAGTGCCGGGTGTGGCGCGCGATGCGGTCGCGGCGGTGCTCGCCATCCCGGCCGGGCAGGTCGATCTGCACGTCCAGTTCGTCGGCGGCGGCTTCGGACGACGCCTTGATGTCGAGGTGATCGCGCAGGCGGCGGCCGTCGCGCGCGAGGCCGACGGCGCTCCGGTGCAGCTGACGTGGACGCGCGAGCAGGACACGACGCACGACTGCTACCGGCCGGCCTGCGTCGCGCGCTGCGAGGCCGGGCTCGATGCGGCCGGCGCGCTCGTCGCGTGGCGCAGCGTCTCGGCCGGCCAGGCCGTGGTGCCGCAGGTGCTGGCGCGCAACTTCGGCCTGCCCGCCGGCATGGCCGGCCTCCTGCCCGACAAGACGACCGCCGAGGGCGCCTACGACCAGCCCTACGAGTGGGCGGCCGCACGCATCGCGCACCACACGGTCGAACTGCCGGTGCCGGTGGGCTTCTGGCGCTCGGTCGGCCACTCGCACCAGGCCTTCTTCAAGGAAAGCTTCATCGACGAGGTTGCGCTCGCTGCCGGTCGCGATCCGGTCGCCTTCCGTGCCGCGCTGCTGCAGCGGCACCCGCGCCATCGGCACGTGCTCGAGCGTGCCGCCGCGCTGGCGGGCTGGGGCACGCCGCTCGCGCCAGCACCCGACGGCTCTCCGAAGGCGCGCGGAATCGCCTTGCACGCCTCGTTTGGCGCGGTGGTGGCACAGGTCGCCGAGGTCTCGCTCGGCGCCGACAAGACAATCCGCGTCCACCGCGTCGTGTGCGTGATCGACTGCGGC
>JBDSZM010000145.1:0-4263 GCA_039925165.1 Burkholderiaceae bacterium | reverse complement strand
TGGGCCGGCCGAACTCGTTGTTGAAGGCGGCGCCGCCGAGCGGGCCCTCGACCATGATCTGCAGCGCGCTCGCGATGTGCGCCGGCTTGCCAACCGGGTCACGCTCCCAGGGCTCGTCGGTCCCGGGCAGGTGCAGGTTCGAGACGCTGAAGCCGGTCAACCCCGCCTTGGGACGCGAGCCGCGGCCGGTCGCGCCCTCGTCGCGGATCTCGCCGCCGGCGCCGGTCGAGGCCCCCGGGAACGGCGAGATCGCGGTCGGGTGGTTGTGCGTCTCGACCTTCATCAGCACGTGCGCGGTCTCGGCCCGGGCGCCGTAGCGCGGCGCGTTGGTATAGCCCTGCGGCGCCCAGCGTTCGATCGGGCCGCCCTGCATCACCGAGGCGTTGTCGCTGTAGGCGACGACCGTGCCGCCGGGCGACACCGCCTCGGTGTGCCGGATCATCTGGAACATCGACTGCGGCTGCGCCTCGCCGTCGATGCGAAAGCCGGCGTTGAAGATCTTGTGCCGGCAATGCTCGCTGTTGGCCTGCGCGAACATCATCAGCTCGACGTCGGTCGGGTTGCGCGCGAGGCCGCCGAAGGCATCGACCAGGTAGTCGATCTCGTCGTCGGACAGCGCAAGGCCGTAGCGCCGGTTCGCCTCGACCAGCGCCGCGCGGCCGCGCCCCAACACGTCGACGTGCTCCATCGGCGGCGCGGCGCGGGTGTCGAACAGGTGCCGCGCGGCGTCGTGCTCGCCGAGCACGCTCTCGGTCATGCGGTCGTGCAGCAGCGCGCAGACGGCATCGAACCCCGCCGCGTCCATCGGCCGCGCGCTGCCGATGAGCGGGCGCTTCAGCAGGATTCGATATTCGGTCACGCGCTCGATGCGGCGCACCGCCAGGCCGCAGTTGTGCGCGATGTCGGTCGCCTTCGAGGCCCACGGCGAGACGGTGCCCAGGCGCGGTGCGACCACCACCAGGACGCCCTCCTGCGACCCGTCCGAGGGGTCGCCGTAGGTCAGCAGTCCGACCAGCTTGTCGCGCTCGGCCCGACCGAGGACGGCATCGCTCGCGACCCAGTGCACGTGGCGCCCCCGCAGCGCCGCGATGCGTGGCTCGAGCGCCTGCAGCCGGGCCAGCAGGGCGGCGGCGCGAAAGCCGGACAGTGCGTCGCCACCGGGCAGGTCGAGCAGGTGCAGGGTGCTGGCGGTCATGAGCGGGCGATTTTAGGGGCCGATGAGATAATCGAACCCCCTGCCCACCGCACCCGACCCGCCGCTTTCCGCCATGACGATCAGCCTCAAAACCGCCGCCGATGTCGAGGGCATGCGCGTCGCCGGACGGCTTGCTTCCGAGGTGCTGGACATGCTCACGCCGCACGTCGTGGCGGGCGTCTCGACCGAGCAGCTCGACAAGCTCGCGCACGACCATATCGTGAATGTGCAGCAGGCCGTGCCGGCACCGCTCAATTACGCCCCGCCCGGCTACACGCCCTATCCCAAGTCGATCTGCACCTCGATCAACCATCAGGTCTGCCACGGCATCCCGAACGACCGGCCGCTGAAGGGCGGCGACATCGTCAACATCGACGTGACCGTCATCAAGGACGGCTGGCACGGCGACACCAGCCGCATGTTCGTGGTCGGCAGCGGCTCGATCGCGGCCAAGCGGCTGTGCCAGTTCACCTACGACGCGATGTGGAAGGGCATCGTCAAGGTCAGGCCGGGCGTGCGCCTGGGCGACATCGGCCACGCGATCCAGACCTTTGCCGAAAGCAACGGCTTTTCGGTCGTGCGCGAGTTCTGCGGCCACGGCATCGGCGCCAGGTTCCACGAGGACCCGCAGGTGCTGCACTACGGCCGCCCGGGCACGCTCGACGAGCTGGTGCCGGGAATGATGTTCACGATCGAGCCCATGATCAACGCCGGGCGGCGCGAGATCCGCGAGATGGGCGACGGCTGGACCATCGTCACCAAGGACCGTTCGCTGTCGGCGCAGTGGGAGCACACGGTGCTGGTCACCGACACCGGCTACGAGGTCATGACCCTGTCGGCCGGCAGCCCGCCACCGCCGGCCTTCGTCGGGGCTTGATCAGACCCCCCGCATGGCCGCCGTGCTCGATCCGCCGGCCCTGCCGGCCCCGGCGATTGCCGACCTGCGCAGCGAGTTCCGCGCCGGCAAGGCGGCGCTGCTCGAGGCTTTCGGCATCGGCCGGGCCAGCGCCCCGGCCGCGACCCGGCTGATCCAGGACATCGCGCGCCACGTCGACCGCACGCTGCTCGCACTGTGGCAACGCGCCGACATGCCAACCGATGCGGCGCTGATCGCGGTGGGCGGCTACGGTCGCGCCGAACTGTTTCCGCATTCGGATGTCGACGTGCTGGTGCTGCTGCCGCCGGCCGGCGTGACCGGCACCCGGCCGGGTCGCGCATCGACCAAGGCAGCGGTCGAGGGATTCATCAGCGCGTGCTGGGACATCGGCCTCGACATCGGTGCCAGCGTGCGCACCGTCGACGAGTGCATCGGCGAGGCGCAGCGCGACGTCACGGTGCAGACGGCGCTGCTCGAATCACGCTATCTGTGCGGCTCGCGGCGCGTCTTCAACACCTTCCGCCACGCCAACACCCAGGCGATGGAGCCGCGCGCTTTCCTGCGCGCCAAGACGCTCGAGATGACGCAGCGGCACCAGAAGTACGAGGACACGCCCTACTCGCTCGAGCCGAACTGCAAGGAGAGCCCGGGCGGCCTGCGCGATCTGCAGGTCGTGATCTGGGTCGCCCGCGCCGCCGGCCTCGGCAAGAACTGGAGCGCACTCGCGGCCAACGGCCTGATCACGCCGTTCGAGGTCAAGCAGTTGCAGCGCAACGAAGGCCTGCTGCGCCTGATCCGGGCCCGGCTGCACCTGATCGCGGGGCGGCGCGAGGACCGGCTGGTGTTCGACCTGCAGACCGCCGTGGCCGAGAGCTTCGGCTACCGCAGCACGCGCGCGCAGCGGGCCTCCGAGGTGCTGATGAAGCGCTACTACTGGGCCGCCAAGGCAGCGACCCAGCTGAACCAGATCCTGATGCTCAACATCGAGGAGCGCGTCAACGGCTCCGGCGACGCGCCGATGCGCCCCATCAACGACAAGTTCCTCGAACGCGGCAGCATGCTCGAGGTCGTCAGCGACGACCTGTACCAACGCGACCCTCATGCGATCCTCGAGACCTTCCTGGTCTTCCAGCGCAGCTTCGGCATCAAGGGGCTGTCCGCCCGCACCCTGCGCTCCCTGTACAACGCCCGCGAGGTGATGGACGCGGAGTTCCGGCGCGACCCGGTCAACCGCGCGGCCTTCATGCAGATCCTGCAGGCGCCGCAGGGCCAGACCCACGCCTTCCGGCTGATGAACCAGACCAGCGTGCTCGGGCGCTATCTGTGGGTCTTCCGGCGCATCGTCGGGCAGATGCAGCACGACCTGTTCCACGTCTATACGGTCGACCAACACATCCTGATGGTGCTGCGCAACGTGCGGCGCTTCTTCATCCCCGAGCATGCGCACGAATATGCGTTCTGCTCGCAGCTGGCCTCGACCTTCGACCGCCCGCACGTGCTGTACGTGGCCGCCCTCTTCCACGACGTCGCCAAGGGCCGCGGCGGTGATCACTCCGAACTCGGTGGCGTGGAGGTGCGCCGCTTCTGGCGCGACCATGGCATGGTGGCCGAGGACGGCGCGCTGGTCGAATTCCTGGTCCGCGGCCACCTCACGATGTCGCGCATCGCGCAGAAGGAGGACCTGTCCGACCCCGATGTGATCGAGCGCTTCGCGCGCCTGGTCGGCAGCGAGCGTCGGCTCACCGCGCTCTACCTGCTGACGGTGGCAGACATCCGCGGCACCAGTCCGAAGGTCTGGAACGGTTGGAAGGGCAAGCTGCTCGAGGACCTGTATCGGCTGACGCTGCGTGCGCTCGGCGGCGCCCGTCCCAACCGGGACGCCGAGATCGAGGCCCGCAAGGGCGAGGCGCGCCAGCTGCTCAACCTGGTGCTGCTTGCCCCCGGCGTCGAGCGCGCGCTGTGGCAGACGCTGGAGCTGAGCTACTTCGCGCGCCACGACGCCGCCGACATCGCCTGGCATGCGCGCGCGCTGGACCGCCATGTGGGGTCGACCCTGCCGATCGTGCGGGCCCGCGTCTCGTCGATCGGCGAAGGCCTGCAGGTGCTGGTCTATGCGCCCGACCGGGTCGACCTGTTCGCGCGCATCTGCGGCTATTTCGAGAGCGCCGGCTTCAACATTCTCGAGGCCCGC
>JBDSZM010000144.1:0-7455 GCA_039925165.1 Burkholderiaceae bacterium | reverse complement strand
GCGGTGCGCAGCGACCGCCTGACCAGCCTGGAGCGCGACCTGCTGAAGGATGCGCTGGCGGTGGTGCAGCGGTTCAAGGCGCTGGTGCGGCACCGCTTCCAGCTCGAGGCGGGCTGAACGCGTGATGCCGCCGTGACGGTGCTGGACTGGCGACCGCTCGCCGCGCTGCGCCGGCGTCTGTGGCTGCAGCGCCTCGCCGACCCGCGCTACGCCTTCATGGTGGCCCCCGCGCCGGCCGGCGAATGGGTCTCGATCGATTGCGAGACGACCGGCCTGGACGTGCGGCGCGACAAGATCATCGCGATCGGCGCGGTGCGCATCGTCGGCGACCGGTTGCTGACGAGCCAGCGCCTGGAGTTGCTGGTCCAGTCCGACCGCGCGCCCAGCGGCGACAGCGTGCGGGTGCATCGCCTGCGCGGGCGTGACCTGGCCGATGGCCTGGCGCCCGACGACGCGATCCGCCGGCTGCTCGACTTCATCGGCAGCCGGCCGCTGGTGGGCTATTACCTCGAGTTCGACGTCGCGCTGATCAACCGCGCGATGCGCCCGCTGCTCGGGGTCGGTCTGCCGCAGCCGCAGTGCGAGGTCTCGGCCCTGTACTACGACCACAAGAACCGCGCCCTGCCGGCGCATCGGCGCGGCGGTGACATCGACCTGCGGTTCGCGACGCTGATGAACGACCTGGGACTGCCGCTTCGCGATGCCCACGACGCGATCAATGACGCCGTGATGGCCGGCCTCGCCTTCATCAAGCTGCGCCACCTGCTCGGCCACCGTGGGTAAATCGGGTGGATAGGATCGACGCCGTCTCGCGCCGCCGCGAACGTCGGGTCCAGATCGTGAAAGTCGCCGGCCTTACGGCGGAGTCGGCGGGGGCCGACGCGCGGCCCGGCGCGCCACGAATTGCACCGGCAGGTGCGGCGTGCTCGCACCTTCGGTCTGCATCACGATGCGCAATTCGTCGTCGCCGACGAGCCGGCCGGCATAGCGGTGCACCACCTCGCGCCGCGCGTCGCCGGCCGACTCGACCGTGCGGATGACGAAGGCGACGCCGCCGGCATCGACCCGGCCCTGCTCGACCCCGCGCGGCACGCCCAGGAAGCTCGCGCTGCCGTGCAGTGACGCGGCGTCGCCGCCGAACTCGAAGCGTTCGGCATAGTGCGCGTTCGGCCAGTCGTACTCGACATCGGCCTGCCAGCCGCCGTTGATCGCCGGGCGATTCGACGGAAGAAGCAGCGGGGACGACGCGACAGCGGCCGGAGCAAGCTCGCGGCGTGACCACCACCACGCGCCGGCGCCGGCCGCGAACCCGACGCCCACGCCCGCGGCGACCAACGCTCTTCGGCCAACAGTGCGGGTCGCCGCAACGCCGCCCTCGCCCAGCGCGCCGTCGACGGCCGCGAGCAGGCGCTGCAGGTCGGCCTCGAAGCGGCTGTTGCCGAGCTCGACCGCCTGCCACTCGACCAGGCCCTGCAAGCTCGCCGGCAGGCTCGCCGCATCGGGCATGGGCGTGCCGTCGAGCAGCACCGGAACAACGCGCGCCGGGCCGGCGAGCGCGCTCGCCACTTCATGGCGGACCCGGTCGTGCGGCTCGTCGATGCGCGCCGGCCGGTCGGCACCGAGCTCGCCGCGCCAGCGTTTGCCGATCAGCACCAGCACCAGGTCGGCCGCGGTCAGCGCGCGTTCGATGACGTCGTCGAAGCGCTCGCCGGCGGCGATATCGTCGACATCGACAAAGACCCGCTCGGCCCCGTAGCGGCGAGCGAGCCGGTCGCCGACGGCGCGCGCATAGCCGGCCGCATCGTCGCGCCGGTAGCTGATGAAGATCGTTGCGCGCGGCATCGGCGGGTCGCGAACCGGTGCGTCGGTCAGAGCTGCACGGTCGTGCGGCCGATGCCCGCGAACTCGACCTCGACCGCATCGCCCTTCGCGGCCGGCAGGATGCCGCACCAGCTGCCGGTGGTCACGACCGTGCCGCGGCCGACGACGCTGCCGTCGCGGGTCGCATGGCGCAGCCAGCGCGGCAGCACGGCGAGCGGGTCGCCCATGCTGTGCGCACCCTGGTAGTGATGCGGCGGCTGGGCGCCGATGCGGATCCGGCACGACTGCTGCGACCAATCGCGATCCCGCGACGCATACGCCACCCACTCGCCCAGCACCAGTGCGCCGTGCGATTGCAGGTCGGCGAGCTTGCAGAGCTGCGGCGCGCCGAAACCCTGCGACCAGCGCGAATCGACAACCTCGATCGAGACCGTCATCGCATCGATCAGAGCGGCCGCGCCCGCGTCGTCGAGGCTTGCGGCCGACGCGGCATCGACGTCGCGCCCTAGGCGCAGCGCGATCTCGGCCTCGATGCCGCGCCGGTTGAACGGCCAGTCGCCGGCACTCGCCGGGCTGGCCCACACGCCCGCCGGCGGCAGCGGCGCATGGGTCGCGCTCTCGCGCGTCGCGCCGCCCGATTTCCAGTGCCGCGGCGGGCCGGCGTCGAACCAGCCGAACACGCGCGCGACCGCGTCCTGCGCAGCGTAGGCAACCTGCGCATCGGGCAGCGAGGCGGCCACGCCGGCGGCATCGACGGACGAGCCGGCGCGGCGCGCGCGCACCAGCGCCTGCGCGACCGGATGAAAGGGGGAGTCGGTCATGCGGTTCCTTGGTTTAAGAATTCCAGTCGATTGTGGCGACGCTCACTTGGCGCCGGCGCGCTCGAGCTTCGCGACCATCGCCGTGTGGCTGTGCGAGCGCGCCAGTTGCAGCGGCGTGCGACCCTCTCGTCGCTCAGGCGGGGGTCGGCGCCGGCATCGAGCAGCGCCTGCAAGGTGGCCTGGTGGCGCGCTCCGCCGTCGCCCAGGACCACCGCCTCGATCCTCGCGATCCCGTGCAGATTGTTGACGTGGTCGAGCGGCGCGCCGGCGGCGATTAACTGCCGCACCACGCGGCGTGCCCGAGGTGCGCCGCAGCGATGAGCGCAGTGCCGTCGTAGCGGCTGGTGACGAGCCGGGCGCTGGCGCCGCCGGCCAGCAGCACGCGCAAGGTCGCTTCGTCGTCGGCTACCGCAGCAATCGTCACTGCGTCGTAGCGGTCGGCATCGAGCGCGGCCGCTTCGGCACCGGCCGCGAGCAGCGCCGCGACCCCATCGCGACGGCGCGCGAAGGTCGCCACGTGCAGGGGCGTGCGCCCGTGCGGATCGCAGGGGTCGAGCGCGCCGCGCTCTGCGGCGGCTATCGCACCCAGATCGCCTTCGTGGGCGGCGCGGTGCAGGCCGGGGTAGCAGCTCAATTCGGCCGGCGACGGCGCGACTTGTGCATCGGCCGCCGGGGCCAAGAGCAGCAGCAGCGCGGCGGCGAACCAAGGTTGCAGGGCGCTTGCGATAGTGGACATGCGGTGCTCCTGGGTGCCGGGGCGGCGCGACGCCTGTCGTCGGGTCGCCCGCTCGATCGCCTTTTGCAGATGCAAACCCTTCCCTAGTTCGCAGGGTGCCCTCATGGCCTCGCCAGGCACAGCATGGGCCCCCCGCACGCCGGTCCCGGGCTCCGGCGCAAGCGAGGCGGACACGCCCGGGTCGCAAGCAACCTGGAGACATCCATGCATCGAAATCAATGGTTCCCGACACCTTGCGCGCGCCGGCGCGTCGTGGCGACGGCTGCAGTGACGGCACTCGGACTGAGCACGGGCGCAGCGCTGGCGGGTGTCAGCCAGAGCGGCGAGCAGCGCAACATGCACCGGGTCGGCCATGTCGACCTGCAGGGCCGGGGCGCCTACCAGCCCAATGTCATCGTCTATCCGGACGGCCGCACGATGGCCTTCGTCGGCACCCACACCGGAACTGCGCCCAACCCGCTCAAGGGCGGCGCGGTCGAGGCGAACGGCGTGATGATCGTCGACGTCACCGACCCCGAAAAGCCGGTCGAGAAATTCCATATCCCGGCGACCAGCGGGCAGACCCAGTCGGTGCGGATGTGCCTCGGCTCCGATCTGCCGAGAGGCACGCCGGGCCAGGTCTACCTGATGCGCAACGTGCAGGGCGGTGCGGCTTCGGGCTTCGAGGTCTGGAACGTCACCAACGTGGGCGCGCCCGCGCTGGTGGGCGCCATGCGCAGCCTGTCCCATACGCACAAGCCGTGGTGGGAATGCAAGACCGGCATCGCCTACCTGCCGGGCAGCCGGACCGCCGACAACTGGCGCCAGCGCCAGTCGATGCTGATCGTCGACTGGGCCAACCCGGCCAGCCCGGTCTACCTGCGCACCTTCGGCCTGCCCGGAGGCCAGCCCAGCGGCACCGGGCCGGTGCCGACCTCGCTGCACGGCGCGATCTCGACCCACGAGCATCCGATGGCGAACCAGCGCCTGGCGCGGGGCGCCGGCACCGACGACATCATCGGCAACCGCCTGTACCTCGCCTGGGGCGTGGGCGACGACGGCGTGATGCAGGTGCTCGACCGCAAGAAGCTGCTGCCCGCCTCGCATGGGGGCAGCTGGGTCGGCGACCCTAGCAACCCGACCAACGCGCAGCTCGAAGCGCCGCAGGCCTCGATCCTGTACATGTCGCCCGACCAGGGCGGCCACACCTCGATGCCGGTGTTCGGCATGAAGCCGAAGAGCTACGAGAGCTTTACCGAATTCCAGACCCGCGACATCGTCTTGCTGGCCTCCGAAGCGACCGCCGACAAATGCCAGGAATCGCCGCACTGGAGCTTCGTCGTCGACGTGACGGTCGAGAACTCGAAGGTCGATTCGGCCGGCCCGCCGCCACGCCGCGCCTTGCCCAACCCGTGGCAGGGGCCGATGGTGCTGTCGACGATGTCGGTCGACCCGCGTGCCGGCGAGAAATACCCGCGCGGCAACTACTGCACCCGCGGCGCGCGCTTCGGCACCCACTCGAGCGAGGAAAACTTCCACAACCCGTACTACGGCAAGCTGACGTTCATCGCCTACTTCACCGGCGGCGTGCGGGCCTGGGACATCCGCGAGCCACAGGCACCGGTCGAGGTCGGCTTCTACGTGCCGGTGAGCAATGCCAACACCACCGTGGACGGCTACATGACCAACAACCTCGAGGTCGACAACCGCGGCTACGTCTATGCGGTCGACCGCAACGGCGCCGGGCTCGACATCCTGCGGCTGGGCGGCAAGGCGCGGCGCATCGCCTTCCCGAACAACCGGGACCGCGACGACGACAACGACGACTGATCGGCCGGCGGTCCGCCGTCGGGCGGACTGCCTTGACAGGCGACGCCACCGAGCCGTCGGCGGCGTCGCGTCTCTTCCCCGCTCGCGCCACCCGCAACGGGGTCGACCCCGCAGCATTTGCCGCGGCGCCTCCGGTTTCCGCGCCGCGTCGCCCGAGTCACGATGGCGTGTGGGTCGGTCCGCGCCGCGGGCCTTGCCCCCGCGACCGCATCCCCAGGTACGACGATTGCCGGTCTGCCGTCCATCGAACGCAGCACACGAAGGAACGCCATGACCGACCCGAACACCGATCGCCCATCCGCCGACCCTGCCCCGCAGGACGGCGACCGCGACGCTGCCGCTGCCACCGGCAATGCCCCCCGTCCCGGCCTCGAGACCGGCGTCGGGGACGGCGCCGACGACGCGTCTTCCACCGGTGAAGAAGACCCCGGCGCGGCGCTCGACGACCCGGCGATGCGGCGGGCCATGCGTGGCGAACCACCAGGATCCGCGGCGTCGGGGGCTGACACGGGCGCTGGTGACAGTGGCAGCAGCAATGACACGGGTCGTGGCGGCGGCGGCGTCGACCCCGGCCGGGCCGCCGGCGCAGACCGCGGCAGCACCGGCGACCGTGGCCTCGAGGCGCAACGCCTCGCCGCGCTCGACCGGATCCGCCAGAGCGACAACGACAGCTTCGGCGACGCGGACGGCTCGGTCGACGAAGGTCGGGGCTAGTTCGTCCTTGCCGGCGGGAAGGGTCCCGGCTCGACCGGCGGCTCGCCCTGCGCCGCATGCAGCAGGCGCAGGTGCATGGCCGAGGCGGCAACTGCCGCGCCGCCGATCGCGACGCTGATCTGGTTCAGCCCACGGGCCACGTCGCCGGCGCTGTAGAGGCCGGGAATGCTGGTCTGCTGGTGCGCGTCGGTGAGCACGTAGCCATCGCGGTCGAGCCGCGCCCCGAGGCCGGCGGCGAGGCCCGAGCGGACCTGCATGCCGAGCGCCGAATAGAGCGAGTCGCAGACCGTCTCGCGGCCGTCGTGGCGGACCACCGCCCGGCCATCGACCAGGGCGATCGAACGCACCGGCGCCGGGTGCACGGTGACGCCGGCGGCGTCGAGCCGGCGCCGGTCCTCGTCCCCGAAGACGACCTGCGCCGACGTGACGAAGAGCTGCACATAGGGGGTGAAGTGGCGCAGGTACAGCGCCTCGTGCAGGTCGGCGGTGGAGTTGCACAGCACGCCGACCCGGGTGTCCGCAGCCTCGTAGCCGTCGCACACCGGGCAGTAGCGCAGCGCGCCGTCGCGCAGGGCCTGGCCGATGTCGGGCATCGGCGGCTCGACGTCGAGTGCGCCGGTGGCGAGCAGCACGGTCGGCGCCTCGAACGCCTGCCCTTCGACGTGGGCGGTGAAGCCGGTGTCGGCGGCGTCGAGCCGCTCGCAACGGGCGCGCACGATGGCGACGCCGTACGCCTCGACCTGCTCGCGCAGGATGGCGATCATCCGCGTGCCTTCGATCCCGCCCGGAAAGCCGGCCACGTTGTGCGAGCGCGGGATGCGCGCCGCCCGGCTGTCGCCATCGTCGAGCACGACCAGCGTGCGCCGGAAACGCGCCAGGTACAGCGCGCCGGCCAGCCCGGCCGGCCCGCCGCCGACAACGATCGCGTCGACGCGGCGCACCGCAGGGTCCGGGCGACTCAGCCGCCGGGCCGGGAGCTCGGCTGGCCCGAGGCCGAGCCGCCACCGGCATCGCCACTCGCGACCGAGGTGCCCGAGCGGTCGGGCGCGGCCGGCTCGGAGATGTCGGACAGCGCGACACCGGCCTCGTACGAGTCGGCCTTGGTGGCGACGTCGCCGAGCGACAGCATGCCGACCAGCTCGCCCTGCGCGTCGAGCACCGGCAGGCGGCGGATCTTGCCCTCCTCCATCTGCTGCGTCGCGTCGTCGATCGTGTCGTCCTCGCGGCAGGTCTGGACCTGCGGGCTCATCACGTCGCGCAGCGCGGTCGACTCGGCCGGCAGGCCTTGCGCCACGCCGCGCACCACGATGTCGCGGTCGGTGACGATGCCGACCACCTGGCCGGCGTCGCAGACCGGAATCGCGCCCACGTTCAGTTCGGTCATCGCCTGCGCCGCCAGTTGCAGGGTGTCGGTCGGGGCGAGCGAACGCACGCCCCGGGTCATCACATCGGCCACTCGATCCATGCTGTGCTGCTCCTGAAGTTGATGACCGGCGACCCAGCGCGCCGGCCTTGCGCCGCAGCGCATCCGGGTTCAGGGCAATCGGCGTGCGC
>JBDSZM010000143.1:0-4766 GCA_039925165.1 Burkholderiaceae bacterium | reverse complement strand
CGTCCTGCGCGGTGCCGAGGTTGAAGGTGCAGAACTCGCGGATCGTGTTGCGGTCGCCGATGTGCAGTTCGGTCGGCTCGCCGGCGTACTTCTTGTCCTGCGGCGCGGCGCCGAGCGAGACGAACTGGAATATCCGGTTGTCCCGGCCGATGGTGGTGCGACCTTCGATCACGCAGTGCGGGCCGATCGTGCTGCCACGACCGATGCGCACGCCGGCACGTACGATGCTGTAAGCCCCCACGGCGACCGAGTCGGCGAGCTGCGCGCCGGTTTCGACGATCGCGGTCGGGTGGATCTCGGCCATGCGGTTCGAGAGCCCTTCAGGCGATGGTGCGCATGGTGCACATCAGCTCGGCCTCGACCGCCAGCGCCCCCGCCACCGAGCCGCGACCGGCGAACTTGAAGACGCCCGCTTTCTGGCGCCCGAGTTCGACATCGAGGATCAGCTGATCGCCGGGTTCGACCGGCCGCTTGAAGCGCGCGCCGTCGATGCCGGCGAAGTAGAAGACGGTCTTGTCGTCGGGCGTCACGCCGAGCGTCTCGAATGCGAGCAGCGCCGCGGCCTGCGCCAGCGCCTCCAGCATCAGCACCCCGGGCATCACCGGACGGTGCGGAAAGTGGCCGAGGAAATAGTGCTCGTTGATGCTGACGTTCTTGAGCGCGCGGATGCGCTTGCCGGACTCGATCTCGAGCACCCGATCCACCAGCAGGAAGGGGTAACGGTGCGGCAACTGCTTGAGGATCGCGTGGATGTCCATCGTCATGGGGATCGTTTCTCGAGGGCACGCAAGCGCTCACGCAGGCGGTGCAACTGGCGCAGGGTGGCGGCGTTCTTTTCCCAGGCGGCATTGTCGTCGATGGGGAATACGCCGCTGTAGTGACCGGGCTCGCGGATCGAGCGCATGACCACACTGGCGGCCGAGATGTTGACGCCATTCGCAAGGCTCAGATGCCCGAGCACGATCGCTCCGCCACCCAGGGTGCAGTGGGCGCCGATGCGTGCGCTGCCGGCCACCCCGACGCAACCGGCCATCGCGGTGTGCGCACCGACATGGACGTTGTGGCCGATCTGGACCAGGTTGTCGAGCTTGACGCCGTCCTCGATCACGGTGTCGTCGAGCGCGCCGCGGTCGATGCAGGTGTTGGCGCCGATCTCGACGTCGTCGCCGATGCGCACGCCGCCGAGTTGCTCGATCTTTTCCCAGCGTCCGTGCGACGGCGCGAAGCCGAAGCCGTCGGCGCCGATCACCGCACCGCTGTGCACGATGCAGCGCGCGCCGAGGCTGCAATCGGCACCGACCGTGACCCGCGCCGCGAGCCGCGTGCCGGCACCGATGCAGGCGCCGCGCCCGATGTCGGCGTGCGCGCCGATGACGGCCGCGTCGCCGATCACGGCATCCGCCTCGATCACGGCGTAGGCCTGCACCACGACGTCGCGGCCGAGCCTCGCGGTCGGGTCGACGATGGCGCTGGGGTGGACGCCTGGCGGCGACACCGGCCGGATGCGCGCCGCCCACCACTGCGTGAGGCGTGCGAAATAGAGGTAAGGATCGGCGGTCAGGATCGCCGCGCTGCGCGCGGACACGGCGTCGCGCAGGTCGGTGGCCACGATCACGCAGCCGGCCGCCAACGCATCGAGCTGGGCGCGGTAGCGCGGGTTGGCGAGGAAGGCGATGGTGGCCGGGCCGGCGCCTTCGAGCGGGCCGATGCGCGTGATGCGCTGCGCCGGATCGCCGATCAGTTCACCGCCCAGCGCGTCGGCGAGCTCGCGCGCGGTGACGTCCATCGGCTCAACGATGCGTCACTTGCCGCCTTGCGCGTTGAGCGCACGGATCACCTTGTCGGTGATGTCGACCCGCGCGCTCCAGTGCACGGCCTCCTGGATGATGAGGTCGTACTTTTCCTGCTCGGCGATCTGGCGGATGACCTTGTTGGCCCGCTCGACGACCGAGGCCAGCTCCTCGTTCTTGCGCTGGGTCAGGTCTTCCTGCAGTTCGCGCCGCTTGCGCTGGAAGTCGCGGTCCTGCTCGACCAGGTCGCGCTGGCGCCGGTTGCGCTCGGCCTCGGCCAGCGTGGGAGCGTCCTTGTCGAGCTTTTCGCCAGCGGTCTTGAGGCGGTTGGCGAGGTCGTTGAGGTCCTTCTCGCGCTTGCTGAATTCGGTCTCCAAGCGGCTTTGCGCCGCCTTGGCGGGTGCCGCCTCGCGCAGCACCTTCTCGCTGTTGACATAGCCGATCTTGATGTCCTGCGCCTGCGCGCCCGCGGCCGCGAGCAGCAGCCACGTCGCGACGGCGACCGACTTCACCAACGAGCTTTTCATTAGAACGCGGTCCCGATCTGGAATTGCAGGCGCTGGATTCTATCTTCGGGCTGCTTGCGGATCGGGGTGCCGTAGCTCAGCTTGAGCGGGCCGATCGGCGAGATCCAGCTGAGGCCGACACCGGCCGACGCGCGCAGGCTGTCGGTGGAGACCTTCTCGCGTTCGCCCCAGACGTTGCCGACGTCGACATAGGTGAACAGCCGCAGCGTGCGGTCGTTGCCGGCGCCCGGCACCGGCAGGTAGAGCTCGCTGTTGGCGTTGAACCGGCGATTGCCACCGAGGTAGGCACCGGTCACGTCGACCGGGCCGAGCGAGCCCTGGTCGAAGCCACGGACCGTGCCCAGGCCGCCACCGTAGAAATTCTTGAACACGGGATAGCTGCGCCCGGACAGTCCCTTGCCCCAGCCGAGTTCGGCATTGAAGGCGACGGTGAACTGCTTGTTGATCGGGATGTATTGCTGGAACTGCGCGTTGGCGCGCAGATAACGGGTGTCACCGGCGATGCCCCAATCGAGGTTGACGCGCGTGTAGCGGCCGCTCGTCGGCACCAGTGCGCTGTCGCGCTGGTCGCGGCTCCAACCCAGGGTCACCGGCACCGAGGTGCTGGTCGGACCGAACTGCTCGCGGTACAGGAAGTAGTTGTTGGGCAGCGCGGTGTCGCCCTTGATTTCGGTGCGCTCGAGCCCGATGCCGAAGAAGACCGTGTCGTACTCGCTGAACGGCACGCCGAAGCGCACCGCGGCGCCCGGCGTGATGAACTGATACTCCTCGCCCTGGCTGTTGAGCGGTCGCACGGTGCGATAGAAGATGTCGAAGGCGCGCGAGATGCCGTCGATCGTGAAGTACGGGTCGATCGTGCTCAGCACCAGCGTGCGGCTCGAACGGCTGGTGTTGAGTTCGATGCCGAGGTAGTTGCCCGAGCCGAACACGTTGTCCTGCTTGATCGACGCGGTCAGCGACAGCTTGTCGGCCGACGAGAAGCCGGCGCCGAGCAGCAGGTTGCCGGTCGCCTTTTCCTTGATGGTGAGCGTCAGGTCGACCTGGTCGGGAACGCCAGGCACTTCGGCGCTGTCGATGCTGACGTCGCTGAAGTAGCCCAGCCGGTCGACGCGGTCGCGCGAGAGCTTGATCCTGGCGCCGTCGTACCACGACGCCTCGAACTGACGGAACTCGCGCCGCAGCACCTCGTCGCGGGTGCGGCTGTTGCCGGCAACGTTGATGCGGCGCACGTAGACGCGGCGCTGCGGATCGGCGACCAGGGTCAGGGCGACGCGGCCGGTCGCGCGGTCGATGTCGGTGCGCGGCTCGACCTTGGCGAAGGCGTAACCGAAGCTGCCGAAACGCTCGACGAAGGCGCGCGTCGTCGACGCGACGTCCTCGGCCCGGTAGGGCTCGCCGGGCTTGATCGCCACCAGCGTCTTGAAGTCCTCTTCCTTGCCGAGATACTCGCCCTCGAGCTTGACGCCGGTCACGACGTAGGGCTGGCCTTCGCGGACGTTGATCGTGATCGTGATGTCCTGCTTGTCGGGCGAGATGGCAACCTGAGTCGACTCGACCTGGAACTCGAGGTAGCCGCGGTTGAGATAGTAGGCACGCAGGGTCTCGAGGTCGGCATTCAGCTTGGCGCGCGAATAGCGATCGGCCTTGGTGTAGAAGTTCAGCCAGCTGTCGGCGTCGAGATCGAACTGGCCTTTCAGCGTGCTCTCGGAAAATGCCTTGTTGCCCGCGATGCGGATCTCGCGGATCTTCGCGACCGCGCCCTCGACGACCGTGAAGGTGACGTTGACCCGGTTGCGCTCGACCGGGGTCACCGTGGTCACGACCTCGGCACCGTACAGGCTGCGGGTCAGGTACTGGCGCTTGAGTTCTTGCTCGGTGCGATCGGCCAGCGCCTTGTCGAAGGGCTGGCCCTCCGCCACGCCGAAGTCCTTCAGGGCCTTCGTCAACTGCTCCTTGTCGAATTCCTTCAGACCGACGAAGTCGATGTTCGCGATGATCGAACGTTCATCCACGATGACGACCACCACGCCGTCCTCGACATCGAGTCGCACGTCCTTGAAGAGCCCGGACGCGAACAGCGCGCGCAACGCGGCCGCGCCCTTCTCGTCGGTGTATGTGTCGCCGATGCGAAATGGCAGCGACGCGAAGACGGTGCCGGCGTCGGCGCGCTGCAGGCCCTCGACCCGGATGTCCTTGAGCACGAAGGGCTCGACCGCTAACGCCGACCCCGCGAACAGGGCGCACGCCAGAGCGACGCAGGCAAGAGAGGGACGAGCAAGGCCAGTGCGGGAGGGAAGTCGCATGCGCAAAAGGGGGGTTCAGTGCAGGCCCAGGAGGCGGGCCACGTCGTTGTACAGAGCCAGGGACATCATCATGAGCATGAGTGCCACACCGCCGCGCTGAAGCCGATCCAGCCACAACTCGGAGACCGGACGCCCGGTCACACCCT